>NZ_JBHFNP010000164.1:0-4248 GCF_041929235.1 Microseira sp. BLCC-F43 | reverse complement strand
TCGTTACCTCTCAATGTAGCTACAGCGGAGAATTTGGGATTGAATAACTCAGTACCTGGATTGACTACATCAGATTGGTTGGTAAACTGGACTTTACTCAAGTTTAAGCTTTGCATGATCTCCTGTTTTTAATCTTGATTTGTATTTCTTGACTAATCAGTCATCTGTTCTAGTAGCAAAGCATTGCTGTATTCCTACAGCGTGGTCTATTTTACCTGATAATCGCGATTCGGTCTATTGGGCTTAACCCTCAGCTGCTTCTGCCTGCTTTAACTGCTGCTGACTAAATTGACACTCCCCCACTTAAAAGATGGGGGATTCTTGGTTCAACGAGCGATCTTGCAAGAGACTTGTTGCCAAGTGCGAGACCACAACTCGACCATAAACTTTGCCCAAATACTTCAACCACTGGGTGAACTGCGACCCTTGCAGCATCGCATCCCCCCCAACCCCCCTGATTAAGGGGGGTGCCTCAGGCGGGGGGATGGTTCCTAACCATGTTCTTCACTTGCAGTTTCTCTACCGCCACAAAATCGTTATATTTTACTACGCACAACGCCGTTTTAATGGCGAAGTCTTTACGCTGGCGGGAAACTTTTAGATGCTTCCGTCCTAGTAAACCAATTGCTTTTTTGCGGTTGTTAGAACCTTTTTTCCTTTTGGAAATGCGGCGCTGCAACCGCTGATGGAGCTTTTTCGGACTGAAGCAGGTGACGGGTATTTTCTACCTGATGACCTTGAGAATCGGTGTAGAAAGCTGATATTCCAACATCCAACCCAATTGTTTTACCAGTTGGTTTTATATCGACATTCCGCTCTGCCTCAATGGCGAATTGAACGTAATATCCATCGCTGCGTCGGATTATCCTGACGCGCTTAATTTGGTCGATTTGATAATAGTGCAAATCGTAATTGCCGATGAGTTTAAGAGAGCCTACATCATTCTTGTCGGTGAAGTTGATATGTTTACGGTCTTTTGACAACTTCCATCCCGTTTGCTTATATACAACAAAGCGATTATTTTTCTGAAATTTTGGATAGCCTTTTTTGCCCGGATGTCCAGACTTGCAGTTGTCGTAAAAACGTTGAATTGAACAGGATGCTCGTTCGGTAGCCGCAAGTCTAGCTTGAGAGTTTAGAAAACTAGCAAATTCAAATTCCTTGGCTAAGATGGCACTTAACTTGCTTAGCAAGAGACAATTTGACGCCACGAGTCCATCCAAAACCTAATTGCTTTATTGTCGGGTAGGAAGGCATACGTCGCCGTATCCCTCCCCCCTTTGAACCGGACTTGACAGTTTCCCATCATCGGCTATTGCCTCCTGAACTTCAGAACGTTTTCCACTGTGTACGTGCTTGTGGCAGTTGAGGTGTAAGTGGACTAAATTGTCTTCCTGATTGAAACCTTTGTCTTTCACTTGCACTTTATGGTGGACGTGTAGCTTCTCTCCATTGAACAGGTGTTCGCCGCATACTGGGCATTTCCAATCTTGGTTCTGGGCTACTTTAAATAGCTTTGCACCTTTGGCAAAGTATGTTTTACCGTAGTTAGTTCTACGTTTGTCCCAGTATTCTGTTAGGCTGGGGTGATCTGGGGAGGCCGTTCCTTTGATTTTGACGTGGCGGGTTATTGGTAGGTCACCCAGTTTTGTTAGGTAATGGTTTTTCCTTTTCCCATTTCTGTCGTTGACTACTGCGTGAAAGTTCCATTTCCTGTCGTTAACAGTGATAAAGTACTTTCTGGCTCCCCACTTTTTCCCCTTGTTTGGGTGTCTGCTTAGTGTCCATTTCCAGATTGCCTGAAAAATTTGATGGTCAACATAGCTAAACACCTTGCTGCTAACCCCATGTTTGTAGTAGTTTCCCCATCCCCTAATGCGGGGATTTAAGTATTGGATGACTGCTTCTGGGCTGGCGTGTTTATTGTTTTTAAGCCATTCCCTTATTTCTCTAAGGAATAGTTTGACTTTTTCCTTTTGAGGTTTTACTAGGCAGCTTCCCTGGAAGTGACGGACATTGACCCCTAAGAAATTAAATCCTTGTTCTACATGAACGATTTTAGTTTTGTCCTCGTTTAATTCCAGTCCTCTTGTTTTGAGGAGTTCCTTTACCGAGGGAATTATTTCCTCAATATCCTCTTTTGTCTCGGCGGTGATGATGAAATCGTCGGCGTACCTGACGAATCCGTATTTAGGCGCTCTGGGTGAAAAGTTCTTCCCTTGCCTTTTTTTGAATTGGCTTAGAAATTGTTCAATTCCATCCAGCGCTATGTTAGCCAGTCGGGGTGATATAATCCCCCCCTGGGGTGTTCCGCTTTCCGTTTCATGGAAGATCTCGGCTTCTACATAACCTGCTTTCAACCACTGTTTAATCAACTCTCTACCTGGTATTTCTCCAATTGCTTTGAGTATGAAGTCGTGGCTGATGTTATCGAATGCGCCCTTGATATCTGCGTCTAATACCCACCTGTCGTTGCCTTGTTTATTGAGGGGCACCCAGGTGTGTTGTATGGCATCATGACAGCTTCTACCAGGTCCCAAACCGTAGCTGCTGCCCTCCATTCGGGCAGGTCCCAACTAGGCTCCAGTGCATTCAGTACTACTGTATGGGATTTTTGACTGTTGGAATCCCTAATGGTCTTTGTTTTCCGTTAGCTTTTGGAATGTATACCCTTCTGGGGTGCGTGAGCTTTCCACAGGGTGTGTTCCTTCATTTCTTTGAGGAGTTTTACCCTTTCTGCGGGGGTGGTTGCCGTCTGACCGTCGATGCCATTAGTCCTCTTCCCCTGGTTTTCTTGGGTTACCCTTCCCACGGACAACAGTAGGTTGGAGTAGCTTCTTATCGTCAGCTTCATAAGGCTACGAACCTTATTCCACTGACCGTTTTGGGTTGAGCGATAAATTCTCTGTCTTAGGTTTCTAATCCGTTTGTTAACGAGTTTCCAGTTGATGGATTCCCATTTTTCTAGCGGTTCCTTCGCTTTGATGTCATTGCTGACCCTATCTTTCACTTTGGTTCAATTCCTTTACGCGAGATTTATCGTTGAAGACCCGCCAGAAGTCTGCCATCTTTCGATGTGGGGCAAATTTTGAACCCCTATTCCAGGCATTACCCTTAACTTGCGCTTTCTCTGGCATCCTTTACCCCCTCAGTAATTCCGTCTCCCTTGCGGTTGACGAACTTGAGTTATCGACCTTAGCTCAAGAACCAGTGGGGTTTACCGTGTTTCGCGTGTGCCACTTATGGTTAGTTTGGGTTCCATCTATACTCCGGCAGGGATTTTGCTCATTCATCGTTAACATCCGTAATTTAACGACCTACCTGCTTACCTTTTGGTTAGGCGTGTCAACTCATTTCGCCTATGTCAATTTACGAAGCTTATGATGATTCACTTTCGTTAACCCTTACTAACCTTCCCCTTGCAGAATATATCAACTGACTTGTCCGTATGTTCTGCTTTTGTGCCTTGCATTCCTTTGGATTTCATTACTTAATTTCAAAGTAGGCGGGGTACAAGACCCTTTTACATGGGAATAGAGAGAATGAGTTCTCTAGAGGAAGTATTTCCTCGGTGAATAGCGCTGATGCGCCTACACGCGACTTTCACGTCTCACGCGGATGAATTGAAATGTACGAATGGCTGAGTCTATTTTCCGATACTGCTCGCTTTTCCCTTTAACTTTGAATTCCTAGACAATCATGACTTTTTCCCCAATCGAACCGACTTGATTATATAGGTGCTTACGACTGTTCTCCCTAAACACAAAACTTAACTATTTGACGGCGGTTAAAACCGCCGAGTCGCATTTCATCCACCGTGATTCACGGTGGATGAAATGCTCCCGAACTATTGAGGTAAATCTGTCTTAAACTCGTTTAAGTTGGGATTCAGTTCCAGGGCTTTTTGAAAGTAAACTGCGGCAGTGACTAAATCTCCGGCTTTTTTGCGAGCCTGACCTAATTTGCCATTCAATTGTGCATAATAAGCTTGTTGCTTTGGGGAGAGCTTCCCTTGGGCATGGAGTGCATTACCTAAATTGACATCAGCTTCTAGGCAATTGGGCTGCAATTCCAAAGCTTTTTGATAGCAGGTTATTGCTTGGGACCACTTGCCTTGTTGTTCCAGGTTGTAGCCCAGGTTATTGTAAATCGTTACCGCATCGGGGCGGAGTGCGATCGCTCGCTGGTATGCTGTCTCTGCTTCTGGTAATTGCCCTTGAGCTTGACGCAAATTGCCCAAACTGAACC
>NZ_JBHFNP010000163.1:0-14625 GCF_041929235.1 Microseira sp. BLCC-F43 | reverse complement strand
ATGACGGTAACTAGAAGCCTAGTCTAGAATCCCGGCTAGCAAGAACCCATGAGTAACACTGTTGAAGGTGTGCCCGAACCATCGTCAAATTCAACCAGCGAAATAAGGCTGTTAGGCTGGAGCCATTTGGCAAAGGAAAGGGGCACACACTTTAGTGCGTGACCAGTAAGTACTCCCAATAAACCCGGTGGACAGCACCACTCTAAAGGTTCAAACAATAGTTGTCAGGAACGAAGTAACCCTCTTTTAGCCCTCTAGGTAGGTCGAACCCGGAGTAGGTGCTAGCCGATGCTAGGAGAGTGGTGGGATTGCCTAAGAAGCCAATGCCTCTAGTAATGCAGAGGATATGCAGACGTAGGCACTTCGGACTTGGAATGTAGAGTTGTTAGTCCGAGTAAATATCTCTAAAACGCTGAACAATCAGACGGTGGAATGGAAGGACATCCCTTGGCGAAAGCTAGAACGGGTGGTCTTCAAGCTGCAAACGCGAATCTACAAAGCCTCTCAACGTGGTGATGTCAAGGCAGTCCGAAAGCTTCAGAAAACACTGATGCGGTCTTGGTCAGCAAAATGCTTGGCTGTCCGTCGAGTAACGCAGGATAACCAGGGAAAGAAAACAGCCGGAGTAGACAAAATTAAATCACTCTCTCCCGTCCAAAGGTTGAAACTGGTGCAAAGCCTGAAACTATCCCGAAAGGTGAAACCAACGAGAAGGGTATGGATACCCAAACCTGGAACAGAGGAAAAACGCCCTCTAGGGATTCCAACGATGACAGACCGTGCCTTACAAGCATTGGTAAAACTCGCCTTAGAACCTGAATGGGAAGCGGTCTTTGAACCCAACTCGTTCGGATTGGGACCAGGACGCTCATGTCACGACGCAATACAGGCAATATATAACGCTACAAGGTACAAAAACAAATATGTACTGGATGCTGATATTGCCAAATGTTTCGACAAAATCAACCACGAGACCCTTCTGAGAAAACTCAATACATTCCCCACCATACGCCGCCAGATTCGTGCATGGTTAAAAGCGGGAGTGATGGATGGCAAGCAGCTATTCCCAACATCTCTTGGTACACCACAAGGCGGGGTCATTTCGACCTTATTGGCAAATATAGCCCTCCACGGGATGGAAAACCGGATTAAACAATATGCAGAAACGCTACCGGGTAAGAAACAACACAACCGGGACGCTCTGAGTTTAATCCGATACGCCGATGATTTCGTCATCCTACACGAAAATCTAACCGTTGTCCAAAGATGCCAGCAGATAATCTCGGAGTGGTTGAAGGACATGGGATTGGAATTAAAGCCAAGTAAAACCCGAATAACAAATACCCTCACCAAAGAGGGCGAACAATCTCCAGGATTTAACTTCTTGGGGTTCACAATAAGACAACACCCGGTTGGTAAATATCAAACGGGTAAAAACGGGCAGGGGAAACCACTTGGTTTTAAGACCATCATCACCCCAAGTAAGGAGGGGCTGAATCGCCACATAAAGCGAATAGGAGAGGTAATAGAAACCCACAATTCATCACCACAATGGGCATTAATCAAGAGATTAAATCCCATAATCATGGGGTGGGCAAACTATTACTCAACCCAGGTTAGCAAAGAGGCATACTCAAAAGCCGACTTCTACACCTATCAGCAACTCAGGGCTTGGGCTAATCGCCGTCATCCGAACAAAGACAAACATTGGGTCGCCAATAATTACTGGCACACCCTAGAAAACAGAACATGGGTCTTTGCTTCTAGGAAACCGGGTAAAAATCAATTGATGCGCCTCATACCGCACTCCGAAACACCAATAGTTAGACAGGTAAAAGTGCAGGGGGAACGCAGCGCGTTCGACGGAGATTGGGTGTACTGGAGTACGAGATTAGGGAAACATCCCGAAATCTCCAACAGAACAGCAAAGCTTCTCAAGTCACAAAAAGGGAAGTGCGCTCACTGCGGATTGTACTTTAAAGATGGAGATTTAATGGAAACTGACCACAAGATTTCTAAAGCTAAGGGAGGTAAGGATAGGGTTGATAACTTACAGTTACTCCATCGACATTGCCACGACAACAAGACAGCACTAGATGGTATTGTCGGCATCAAAGAGTTAGACGAGGAATGGCTTGATGCTAACCCGTTCTAAACGCCTAAGCCCACAGGGCAATCGAGGTATGCGTAACAAGCACCAAGTCATTGATGCGCCGTGTGAAGCGAAAGTTTCACGCACGGTTTTGGAGGCGAGGCAGGGAGGCGACTCCCTGTCCTTAGCCAGCGGTCAAAGGCTGGACTGGCTACGTCGCACGAGATGTCAGATCGATCGTTGCAGTTTGATAAGTGAACCAATTGGGGAGATTCCTGACAAAGTAGATTACTATTCACAAGCTGCTGACCTCAAAGAAACTAAATGATTATTCCCTGAATACGCGCGACGTGAAAGTCGTGTGCTAGGCACGAGAGTGCTAAATGACTGGGAGACCTATCTCCCCAAGGAATCCTTTCTCCTTGTCCCTACGTAAAAGGGTTAATAACCCCGTCTACACCAATAGTAAGTAATGAAACTGGTGGAATGCAAGACACGAAAGTTCAACACACAGACAGCCTAAATCGGTGTGAGAACAAAGGGAAGATCGATCGGGCTAACGTAAGTGAACCATCGTTAAAGCTTCGTAAGGAATATGGAGTGAAATAAGGCTGAAACACTTTAACCAAAAGGTAAGCAAGAGGGCTATTAAGGTGTATTCGTTAATAGTCGAAAGGACGAATCTCGTCGGAGTATAGATGGAGCCTACATCAAATCGAATGTCAGACACGCGAAACACGGGTTTTCCCTATAAATTCTCGAAAGTTAGGTCGAAACCAAGAGTAGGTCAACCGTAAGGAAGACGGAAGTATTTAGAGGGTAAAGGATGCCAGAAAAAGCAAAAGCCAGGGGTAATGCCTTGGATAGGGATTAAAAAATTGCCCACACCGAAAGGTGGCTGACTTCTGGCGGGTCTTCAACGATAAATCAACGTAAAGGAATCGGATCATCGTGAAAGATAGAGTCAAAAATGACATCGGATCGAAGAGACTTCCCCTTCAAGAGTGGAGTTCCATAAATTGGAAAGCCGTTAAGAAGCGGGTCAGAAACCTGAGACAGAGAATTTATCGTGCAACTCAGAACGGTCAGTGGAATAAGGTTCGCAGCCTTATGAAACTGATGCTACGCAGTTACTCCAACCTACTTCTGTCTGTGCGAAGAGTAACCCAAGACAATCAGGGGAGACAAACGGCTGGCATTGACGGTCAGACGGTACTAACCCCTACACAAAGGGTGGAACTGGTCAAAGATATGAGGAAATACACCCTATGGAAAGCCCGCCCAACTAAAACGGTCTACATACCAAAAGCAAATGGAAAACAAAGACCATTAGGGATTCCCACAATCAGAGACCGAGTAGCACAAGCAGTTGTTAAAAATGCCTTTTCGCCTGGCTGGGAAGCGAGATTCGAGGAAAACAGCTACGGTTTCCGACCCGGCAGAAGCTGCCATGATGCCATACAACAATGCCATCTTAGACTGAGCAAAGGGAAAGACACATGGGTTTTAGATGCTGACATTAAAGGGGCATTTGACAACATTAATCATGAATATATCCTCAAGACAATTGGGCAAACACCCGGTCGAGAACTGATAAAACAATGGTTGAAAGCAGGTTATGTAGAAGCTGAGATATTCCATGAAACAGAAAGCGGAACCCCACAAGGGGGAGTAATCTCACCATTGTTAGCTAATATTGCCCTAGATGGCATGGAAAAGGTGTTATCCAAATACACCAAAACCAAAACCTATCAAAGCCAACATAAAAATGGTAAATACAAAGGGCAACAAAGAACTAGCAAGGTTAAATCACCTAGATACGGATTTATCCGCTATGCTGATGACTTTGTGGTTACGGCAACCACCAGAGAGGATATCGAAGCCATAGTCCCAGTCCTACAAGAATGGCTCTTGGAAAGAGGATTAGAACTAAATAAGGATAAGACCAACATTGTTCATGTAGAACAGGGCTTCAAATTCTTAGGGTTCAATATCCGACAGTTCAATAAAAGCTGCTTCTGCTTTCCTCAAAAAGAAAAAATCATAAACTTTCTGAGAAATGTCAACCAATGGCTAAAAGCCAATCACAATACCAAACCAGAAGCAATAATAAAACACCTCAATCCAATCCTCATAGGATGGGGAAACTACTACAAGTGTGGAGCAAGTAAACGGGTGTTTTCTTATGCAGAGAATAAATTATGGAAAATGCTCTACAAATGGGGACTAAAAAGACATCCGAATAAAACAAAGGGATGGGTAGCCAAAAGGTACTTTAAAACCCTAAAAGGGCGAAAATGGAACTTTGCGGTACAAGCCAATGACCAACGAAGGGTTGAAAACTACATAGCCTTAAAATGGCTAGCGGACATCCCAATCGAACGCCATGTCAAAGTCAAAGGCACATCATCCCCAGATGACCCAAACCTGAATCAATACTGGCATGACCGCAAAACCCGATACGGAAAAACCTATTGGGAAAAAGCTTCAAAGCTATACAAAGTAGCAGAAAACCAACAATGGAAATGCCCAGTTTGCGGGGAACACTTGTTCAATGGAGAAGAATTGCACACCCACCATATACAAAGGGTTAAAGATGGAGGGTCAAACAAGGTGGAAAATCTAGTACACCTTCACAAGTCCTGTCATAAACAAATACACACAGGACATCGTTCTAGGCTGCAGGAGGCAATAGCCGTATGATGCGAAAGCGTCAAGTACGGTTCTTAGGGGAGGGAGGCACGGTGACGTGTCCTCTCTTACCCGACAAAGACATCTATGCTGACTGCCAACAGCAGAATTTAATGCGGTTGGATAAAGCTTGGAAGCGCTGGTTGATTCCTGATAAGAATGGCAAGAGAGGAGGTAGACCACGCTTTAAGAAATGGGGTGATATTTGCTCGTTTACATTCCCCAGAGTAAACCATCCCAAAGCAGGAGCGCGTCTTTTCGGCAATATTTTGAAGCTATCGAAGATTGGTGAAATCGAAGTGATTCTGCATCGCCCAATTCCCGATGGTTTCACGCTCAAACAGGCAACGATTTTGAGGAAAGCTGATGGTTGGTATGTCAGTCTTAGCCTGGAAGACGATACTGTTCCTGCACCGTTACCTGTGGATGAAGTCAAATCATCAGTGGGAATCGATGTAGGACTGGAGAAGTTTTTAACAACATCAGGCGGACAGTGCATCTCGGTTCCTCGGTTCTACCGTAATGGACAGGCAAAATTAGCACGTGAAGGGCGCCAACTTTCTCGTAAACAAAAAGGCTCGAACAACTATGCAAGACAGGTAAGTCGTGTCGCAAAGTTTCATCTGCACGTTGCGCGGCAGCGTAAGGATTTTCACTATCAAGTCGCCCATTGCCTCTGTAGCGCGTATGACCTGATAGCGTTTGAAGTCCTTAACATTAAAGGGCTTGCCAGAACCCGACTGGCAAAGTCGATTCTTGATGTCGCTTGGGGTGCATTCCTCGAAATTCTGCAAGCAGTGGCGGTCAAACGCGGCAAGCAGACGGTTGGAATTGATCCCAAGCGAACGAGTATCGAATGTTCTGGATGTGGGAACCGAGTTGAAAAAGTGCTGTCTGACCGGATTCATGAGTGTCCTCATTGCGGGTTGACAATTGACCGGGACTGGAACGCAGCAATTAACATTCTGAATCGGGGATTAAGGACGGTTGGACTACCGTTCTCTGGCTGTGAAGGCCCAGAGGTTGCTGTGCCTGTGAAGCAGCAAATTCTAATTGCGAAGTTAGAGTCCCCTACTACACTGCGAGAGCGGTTAGTGGCGGGAGTTGTCACATAAAATATTCTCCTCCCGTAAAAGAGAGGAGCTTGCTTGATTTGTTACCAATGGTGAAGATACAGCCAGCGCTTAACCTACCATGCTGCGGGGAACTCCTTCGAGAGCTTCTTCCTCGGTTTCAAAGATTTCAAATACCGAATCCATCATAGTGACTTCAAACACCAATCTAGCTTCGGGATGCACGTTACAAATCCGAAAACTGCCTTTTACCTTGTCGGCATCTCTCATGCCTGCGACCAATGAGGTGAGGCCAGAACTGTCAATAAAACCAACTTGACCTAAATTTACCACCACGTGACGACTGAGTTTGGAGATGCACTCCTGCAATTTCAAGCGAAATTGCCACGCCGTTGTGATATCGAGACGGCCTTTAGGTGTTAAAACGATAACAGTCGTGCCGTCTTGGGTTGTGTGGGTTTTCTGCTCGATGTGAATCACTGACCTTTCCGTTGAAATAGTATAGATGTACAGCGTTTGATCTTAACTTTACCCAAATCAAGCCAAAAACGAACGCAGCCAGCTTTAGCAATTGGCGACGCCGGTGGTTGATGAGCGGGATTTTGGGGAACCCACTGGGCGAACAACAATAGTTTCTTTTTTGTTAAGTATATCCGTCAACTGGTACGAGCATATATCCGAAAGAACAGCCAGCCGCCTGATGAGATACTTTAACAAGCTAAAGTATACCGCAGCAAGTTGCTTCAACTGAAAAATATTTGCAACTTTTTACCTTTGCTAGCTAGGGATCGAATTGCTGGCTGCTCATCCCGTGGAAGATTATTTCACGTCCTCGTTAGACTCCGACCAGTTCGCCCAATCTTGCGGCTTGAGGAAAGTGTCGTATAACTCTGCTTCGCGGGAGTTTGGTTCTGGTTGATACCCGTATTCCCACCTTACCAATGGTGGCAACGACATCAAAATCGACTCGGTGCGCCCGTTAGTTTGCAGGCCAAAAATCGTACCCCGGTCATAAACCAGGTTAAATTCCACGTACCGCCCCCGACGATACAGCTGGAAATTCCGTTCGCGATCGCCATACTCCAACCCGCGCCGTTTTTCTACAATCGGTACGTATGCCGGGACAAATGCCCCGCCGCAATTTTGTATAAAACTCAACAAATCTTCCCAAGTACGCGGAGCTAAATCTCCCACGCGATCGCTGTAAACGCCTGCCGTTCCGTTTGCATCTGCGCCTCGGTACAGTTTGCCCCTGCCGTCTTGATAGTCAAAAAAGATACCGCCCACGCCCCGCGTTTCCTGACGGTGTTTGAGATAAAAATATTCATCGCACCAACGTTTAAAAGTAGGATAGTACTCGCGATGATGGGCATCGCAGGCGGATTTTATCGTTTTGTGGAAATGAGCCGCATCTTCGGCAAAGGGGTAGTAGGGTGTTAAGTCCACACCGCCACCAAACCACCAGACTGGACCTGCTTCAAAATAGCGATAGTTCAGGTGTACTGTGGGAATATAAGGATTGCGGGGATGCAACACCATGGAAGTGCCGGTGGCGTAGAAGCGATGACCGGCGGCTTCGGGGCGCTGGGTCAAAATTGAAGGAGGCAGGTGGTCGCCCCAAACTTCGGAAAAGTTGACGCCGCCTTGTTCAAACACAGCGCCTTCGCGGATGACGCGAGAACGACCCCCACCGCCTTCGGGGCGCACCCAGGAGTCTTCGATGAAAGTGCTACTACCGTCGGTAGTTTCCAGTGCTTGACAAATTTGGTCTTGTAGGTGGCGCATAAACTGGCTCACCCTGGATCTTGAGTCAGCGGGTGGCACAGAATGGGTTGTGGTTGTATCGATTGTGGAAAAAGCGGTCATAATCTCAAAAGAATCGATTAAGTGAATTTCAACCGAACAGATGTTGAATTGTGGTGGTTGAGCCGCTCCTCGCGCCTATTGGTACGGGGATTGCTGGCTGGAAGTTGGGGATAGCTTTTCGCCCGGAACCTTGAGGAACGGCTATCTGGCTAACCTTTTCCAGCTATGGGGAGAACTGCTTTACGGGGCAATCAGTACACCGGCTAAAGGACGCGCCTACTAATTTCGCAGTTTACTGGCATATCGCTCTCTTGCCTCCCTGAAGATCGGCTCGGACCTTTGATGATAAACATCTGCAATGAGAGCAACCCTGATTACTGACTCTAGCCACCTCGACTAGAAAACCATTGGTTGACTTTGCAGCACTAAGATCCGTCAAAGTTATTTCAACCACAATTTTTACTATCACCGATAACGTAGTTTCCCCGTTGTTGGGACTTAGGCTTGTCAGCTACCTAAAAAGATGAGGCAGTGAGACGCCGTCTCTTGAGAGCGGGTTGCTGACATCGTATAAGTGAGGGCGAATAAATTCGCCGCTGCGGGTTTGGGGCCCGAACTGAAGTTGCGGGGATACCACGCTGCCGATTTATTTCGGTGTATTTAAGATTAACTCGAATCGGGTCAAGTTAAACCAAGTCGCTTTTGCCTACTTTAAGCAGCAGCGTATTAATCACAATTTTTAGCAGAAAGATGCGAAGTATTACACAAATAGCCTATGATCGAAGGCTACGCTTGCAGGCTAACTAGAGGCGGACTACCTTCAACGACCCCACCGCTGCCGGCGGATGGGGATTGACCGAACCAATTCGGACAACGTAAGCGTTGGTGCGACTCGTTCGCAGCCTAATTCATCAGCTGCGGTGAGAACGAAAGGTTAGAACCTTGAAAATCTGATAAATGTTCCTTGGATCGAGGTGTAAACCCTCCCCTTCAAGGCTAGAAGTGACTCCCTATCTGTCCACGCTGAGGTTAAGCAGCAGGGTGAAGCTGGATCCCTGGCGCAATCAGAGCTGAATCAGATTAAGCACACTGGCGCTAATGGGGAGATACTATTGGTGAACTTAATGTGAAGCGCCTGAAAAAGCGTCTTATGCGTAAGCGAGAATCTGTATAAATCTCGACTACACTACCTATAAACCCGCAGCAATTCAACGCGTTAGCTGCAAAAGCCTTGGGTTGGTGGTAGGCGAATTGGTGACACCTAAAGTATCAAAACAATCTAAGGAACGGAACGAGGAAAAACGTCATCAACTTCATGGGGTTGACAACTCATGTGGGAAGTCGTGATGCGAGCTTCTACCGGAAGATGACGGGTAGGATGGGGGCGGGAATTGCCCCCGGCAACCGAGAAGTCTAGGAATGGATTAGACCATGGGTAGACGGGCGGACTGTATTTAGTTGCTGAAGTAACTAGATAATACCAAGGGAAAGGTGGCAGGACTTCCTGAGGCGGACGGGTAAGCTCGCTTGCCCTGAAGAACGGCTAAGAAAGGAATAGATGGAACACAAGTGGATAATTTAAGGAAAACGCACGTCATGGGAACAAGTCGGAAGAACTGAAGCTGTAACTGTCCAGCCTAAAGGGGAATACAAAATCCCAAATGTTCGGAAGATTCAAGCCGGTGGCGAGGTGGAGTTCAATTGCTCAAAGCAGCTTGTGAATGGGATTTTTGGGATATAGCCCAGCTACCCAATGGTTGCTAGGAGCCGTGTGCGGGGAAACTTGCAAGCACGGTTCGCCAAGCAGAGGTGCGCCGCAGCAATGTGGACATCGACTCTAACAATACCGCAAGCAGACATAGCTTGGGACACACTTGCGAATACTTCTCTAGTTCGGATTATCTGTAAGCCTGATTGGTCAGGCATTGCGTCATGGCAAGCCATCTTAGTTATGTTGCGGGAAGGGACTTAAACGAGTTTACTGGTTCTCGGCTTGATCGGCATTAAAAACCAGTTCCCGTAAGGGATTTGGCAGGTTTTGGATTGGTGGCGAAGGGGGCTTTTAACCCCACTCAACCACGGCTCAATTCCCTCCCCACAGTGTAGAAGGATGGGGTATCTCGGAGAAAAAAGATGAAGGGCAATTTTTCCTCCAAACTGATGCGCTGGCGCAAAAAGCGCTGGTGGCAGTTTACATTGGCTAAGACATATCGGGTTTTGACTCCAGCTTCTGTGGACGCCCTCTGGCACAAAGTGATTGACTTAGCCGATGTTTCCTGGCATCCTCTACTGGCAAGCACGAACATTCCCAAAGGGTTAGTTCCCAAACCCGGCTTGATTTACCAAGCCGTGACTCGCTCAATCCCGATTCCAATTCGGATTTTTGTCGAGCAAGTGCGACCCAGAGAATTATTGAGCGTCCGAATTATGACTTTACCAGGACTGGAAGAACGGGTGATCTACAAGGTAGAGTCCACCGTCTGCGGTACTCAAATATCCTATTCCATCACCTTGCGCGGGTGGTTGTCCCCCCTGATTTGGTCGCTAATTAAACCCAGTGCCGCCAAAGTAGCAGCGGAATTAGCCCACGCCGCCGAACAAACTAGGGGCTAGGGGCGGTGGAAAACAGCGAGAAAGACTTCTTTGTGACATCCTCCGGAAGCTGACAACAGCAGTACAGCGATGGCTCTCCTTACCTCGCGATCAGGCATTCCTAGTTACTTCCCTTGCGGGGTTTTCGCCACTTATCTAGAACAGCCCCATGACTTATTCCCCGATAGACCGACTGCATAGGCGTTTTGCACGCCGAGGAGTCCGTGACGCTCCTACACCTCCCTAACGGGTAGGTGTAGGCTTATGGGGCATTCCGCAAGCTTCGCCTGGCGCAAAGCGCCTTAGAAGTCGGGTAAGGTTCCGGTAAGAACCGTGCATGAGACTTTCGCACTCACACGGCTATTGCCTTATTTCAAGCGAGTTGTCTTAGGTTTTGAATGTACCTGTTTATGACACGCTTTATGCAAGTGCTGAAGGTTTTCTAGGTCGTCTAGTCCGCCAATAGCAACAGGTACTATGTGATGCGTGTCGATTTCCTCCCCATTGAATAATGGTTCGCCACAGATAGGACATTTCCAGTTTTGGTTTTGAGCGATTTTATAATTCCGAGAGTTTTTCTCCCAGTAGCTCTTACCATGTTTTTGGTGGCGTTTTTCCCAGTATTCATTCAGAGAGGGGTCATCTGGCGACGCATCCCCCTTGACCTTTACGTGGCGTTCAATGGGCGTGTACCCTATCGGGTATAGGATTAAATCCTTTTTTTTCGGTCGGCGGTCGCTAATTATGGTAGCGAACGTCCATTTATTGCCATTTATGGTTTTGAAGTAACGTTTCCTCACCCATGCATGCGTTTTTCTTGGGATGTCTACGCTTCGCCCAAGACCAAAGGTACTGCCATACTCTGTGTGAAATATAGCCAAAGATTTCTTGGCTGACTACCCCTTTGTAGTAATTAGCAAAACCTCGGAGGATTGGATTGAGTCTTTTGATGACTACCTCTTGTTCATTCCCATTCATTGCTTTAATTTATTGCCCAATTCGCTTACAAAAGTCTAGTACTTTCTTTTTCGATGGTTTAATAAGCAATTTGCCATTGTAATGGCGGTGATTGAAGCCGAGGAAGTCAAAACCATCTTCCATTGACGTGATTAACTTCTTCTTTGCACTGAGATTCAAACCTCTTTCTGATAACCATTGCTGAATCTGGTTTTGGGCATTTTCGAGACTCGCTTTGTCTTTAGCTGTGACGATAAAATCATCAGCATATCTGACCACTCCAAGTTTCGGATTGGTGGACTTTATATAGACTTCTAATCCATGCAATCCTATGTTGGCTAGTAAGGGTGAACAAACCCCTCCCTGTGGTGTGCCCTTATCTGTTGGGTTGTGTTTTCCCTTCAAAATAAATCCAGCTTTTAACCATCCTTTTATTAAGTCTCTTCGGGGGAAGTTACCTAATTGATTAAGGATAGATTCATGGGCAATGTTATCGAAGAATCCTTGAATGTCAGCTTCCAGAACCCAGATGTCTCTACCGGACTGTAATCTTAGATAGGTTTGTCCAATAGCGTCCTGACAACTTCTTCCGGGTCTAAATCCATAGGAATTTGGTTCAAACACGGCTGACCATTCGGGTTCTAGTGAATTTACTATTATTGCCTGTTCAATTCTGTCGCGCACGGTTGGGATTGAGATCGGTCGTTTCTTACCGTTATCTTTGGGTATCATTACCCTTTTTGTGGGTTTTTGATTTCCTCCACTCCAGTCGTTTACCAGTTTCACTCGCTGCTCTGGGGTATTGATGACTTCTTTATCAATTCCTGCCGTAGCTTTACCTTTATTGGTATGAGTGATTTTCCGAACTGACAGTAATAGGTTTGCGTAGCTTCTTTGCATTAACTTTTGGAGGTTTCTTAACTTCCGCCAGTCACCATTTTTTCTCGCTATCAAGATTCTTTGGCGTAGATTCCTAACCGCTTTATTGATTTGGCGCCAGTTAATCTGGTTCCAATATTCTAGGGTTTTTATCAGTCCGTTTGTTGTACTATTGTACGACATCTAACTTGTCATTGAATAAAGTTTCTTTGCGTAGTTTCTTTCTCATAAGACCCAGAGTAAGTCTGCTTTCCTTTCGGTCATGGGCAAAGTTTGAACCTATATCCCATTCATTACAAGTGGACATTCGCTTTTTACTCCATCCTCTACCCTCCAGAGAGTTCAGTCTTCGTTGCCTCGGACTTACTAGAAATAATCGACCTTTCCTAGACTCTGTAGGGTTTACCCTGTTGTATCGTTTAGTGTTACGTTCTTCGTTAGATGCTGTCTTTTCTGCGGTAGGAGTTGTATTCACACGCTACATTAATACACAAATAATATAGCTACCTACTTTGCCTTTTTGGTTAGAGCCTATCAGCCTTATTTGGCTCTTTGAAATATAACGCAGTTTAAGTGACAGTTCACTTTCGTTCATCATTAGAGAACTCGCTTTAGCCTCAGAGCCGCTTTAGGCTAGTAGCAATGAGTACATTTGTGGTCTGCATTCCGGTTGTTTCATTACTTACTCGACCGTGACCGGACTCTTTCCTTGCTTTTACATAAGGGTAGGAGGTGTGAAACTCCTAGAGGAGAAGGCTCCTCGGACTAAACGACCATTTCAGGTCGCGCTGCGTAGAATTTCTTTCCTTGTAGAATCAGTAGTAGAACTAGCTATTACTGCGCCACCTTTGGGGCGTTTTATAGTAGGGAATGCGTCCAACCCTACTCTCTTAATGTTGATAGCGGCATTAATATCTCTATCAACCAAGAGTTTTTCAATATCGTCCCAATACTCCCGAATACCGCAATCGGTAAAAACAAACTCGTCACGGTAGGAATTAAAGTCAGCGACTGCCTCACGATCGCCGCTACTCTCCAGAACCGTGCTTGATATTTTCCCATCACACGGCTCCTCAGTGACTCGGTGTTTGTCACACATACCGCATTACGAACATGTCCTCTTCCCAGAACCATTCTAGTTTTGAGGTTGGCTTAGGCTTGACACTATTGCAGTCAGATTGTGCGCCCTTGCCGCCATCGCTGGCGGTTTTTATATCGTGGCAATGTCTGTGTAGTAGTTGCAAATTTTCATAGCAATCCTTTCCACCTTGCGATTTAGGGATTTTGTGGTCAACTTCCATCACATCGTTTTCACGGAAGTATAGTCCGCAGTAGGCACACTTCCCCTTTTGCATTTTTAGTAATGTAGCTGTTGGCATTGGCATTTGGGGATGCTGTCCTAGTCTCGTACTCCAATAAACCAGGTTGCCGTCGTCTGGTGACGATTCGCCTTTAACTTTGGCATGGTCAATAATTTTTGTTTGTCCATGTTTATGTAACCGAAGAGGATTTTCATTCTCTTGCCTGGTTGGGAATACCCAGTTATCATCGCCAATGGTTTGCCTGGATTTTTCTGATACCCATTCTCCCGATTTATTTGGGTGGCGACGTTTGGCCCAAGCTCTAAGTTTTTGATACATTAGAAAGTAAATTGGTTTGGTTCCCCAAGAATTCAAATCCTGGTGGTTCTTCTGCAAAACTATTCAGGGTATGAACAAGTCTTGTTTTACTGGGCTTTAGCTCCAGTCCCATGTCTTGTAACCATTCAGAGATGATTTCTCTGCATCTTTGGACAACGGTTAGGTCAACGCGCGAGCATCACGAAGTCATCGGCATAACGGATAAGTTGGGCGGCATTGTAATATACTCGCTTACCTTTTATGGAGGTATCCCTTTTTGGGAATTCCTCCTTGATCCGGTTTTCCATCCCGTGGAGGGCAATGTTTGCTAATAATGGCGAAATGACGCCGCCTTGTGGTGTACCAAGAGATGTGGGAATCAACTGCTCACCATCCATCACTCCCGCTCTTAACCATCCCCGAATTTGGCGGTGAATCAGCGGGAATGCATTCAATTTTCTTAGCAGTGCTTCATGGTTGATTTTATCGAAGCATTTTGCTAGATCCGCATCTAGTACAAACTTAGGTACGTACCTAGTTGCGTTAAAGATTGCTCCGATGGCATCCTGACACGAGCGCCCCGGTCCTACCCAGTTGGAGTTAGGTTCAAAACGCGCTTCCCATTCTGGTTCTAATGCCAGTTTGACGAGCGCCTGCAATGCACGGTCTTTGATTGTTGGGATACCCAATGGTCTTTGTTTTCCATTCGCTTTTGGAATGTACACCCTTCGAGTTGGGCGAACTTTCCATAGGGTGTATCGCTTCATTTCTTCTATCTATTAACTTCACTCTTTCTGCCAGAGATAGTGCCGTCTGACCATCGACGCCAGCCGTTTTCTTCCCCTGGTTCTCTTGAGTAACTCTCCGAATAGCTAGCAGCAGGTTGGAGTAGCTTCTTTGCATCAGTTTCATAAGG
>NZ_JBHFNP010000162.1:0-7991 GCF_041929235.1 Microseira sp. BLCC-F43 | reverse complement strand
CACCTTTACTGAAGCCTTAGAAGCATTTCGTACAGCGATGTCTTTTCGTTTTATCGAGTGGTTGAACCACAATAGGGACGTATTCTTCGCTTACAAAGCTAGTTTGGGCTATATTTGGGCTTGAAATTTGTTTAAGTCCCGCTAATTCCTTGTACTATCTCAAAAAAAGTCGAGAGCTTAACTACCTGACAGCTACACGACCCAAATATTGTCCAACTTTCTTTCCTGACAAGACAACTGCTTTCACAATGTCTCCAGTTTGAAACCGCAATGACCGAATTTGTTTCTAGGAACGTATCGCGATGGAAAACCAAATTTATCTGTCCGACACATTTGGCGGGTTCCTTGTCCAGTTGCCTTAATCAATAAAGGCTGATTTGTAAATAAATCCAATGACTGGATTTGACCAACGCCAGCAGCATCTAACCAGTACTTGGGTAAATTTAACCGATTCCGATTAAACTTAGTCAAGCCGCCCGAACCAGTAACAACAATTAACCCCGTCTGCTTGAGTTGATTAAATAACGCCCATCTAGTTGAATTAACTGCCGCAGCATCTTTGAGAGGACGCAATGCCCGCGCTAAGATTCGTTTGAGTACATCTGGCTTTTTCCCTAGAAACTCCTCAATACTTTTAGCTCCTTTTTTCTGATTGTATTTGTAACAGGCAAGGCAAAGATTAGAAATTCGCTCCGTCCCACCTTTGGCTTTAGGATAAATATGTTGTAATGGCATATTTCCCCCATTGCAATAAGCACATTTTCTTCCCCATTTGTTGAGCAGGTATTCGCGCACTTCGTATCCGTACAGCGTACCTTGCTGATACTCTACACCTGAGATTTCAGGGTTTTCCATCTGCTGCAAGTCAAATCTGACCAGCTCTTGAGCGAGGGATTTAACGGGTGCAAGTTTAATCAATCTGTTAACCCAAGTCATAGTTGTTTGTACAAGGGTGTTGCAATGATGGAGCCAACCAACCATCTGGCTTCTTACGGTTTAAAAACCTCGCTTTTCTATAGCGCTTCTTGCGATTTCGCCGCGATCTACGTACAGAGCGACGGGATTGGAGGCTGAGCTTAATCGCTTGCCCTCTATGGGTTAATTCCGCAGCAAATAAGACTTTGTTGCCCTGAACTAAGGCGATTCCAGTTATTTTGTCACCAGGATCTATCTTGAGCGCGATTGGTTCTGGCTCCGATGTTACTAACTTTTTCAGGATGATTGTGTCAGGAAATAACCGGAAAACTGCTGCTTTCTTGGCCTGCAATAATTTCCTGGCTATCACTGGACGACTTGGTGATAGTGGTTTTTTGTTGGCATTCATAACCAAGACATAGTTTGAAAAGGACATTGTTTTGTCTCTACTGGTTTCCCGTTAAGTTTGCGCGCGCTTTTGTTTAGCGCCGGTAACTATCCAAAAAGCACTGTCTTACCCCGAGTAAAACTGTTTAACTTTTCGGTTCTAGAGGAGGCAGCGCGGTCTTGGGGGAAACCCCCATGAGCGACTGCCGTCAGGAGACTAGCAACGCATCTCCTGGTAGGTTCACAGAACGCTTCCCCTAAACTTCGTTTCCCCGTTACCGGGACTTAAGCTGGTCAGCTATCTAAAATCTAGGGCCTGATGCCCCGCATCTTTAGGCGGGGTGCTGACATTTTTCTGTTGTACTTGGTACAGCCTAAATCAGGTTTTTCATTCAGGGGGCGACAAAAATAGTTAAAACCCTTAATGCGTAAGGGTTTTAACTATTTTTTTTCCGCCTTCAGGGTCTGGCGCCAAGAGGGGGCGACAACCGTGCTGAACCCGTTATTTATCAACGTTTTGGCTCTCTTAACCCTCGAAGACATTTCAGTTTATTGACAGCTTTGATGCTATAAAAATCTAAACCTCCGTTCCAGCTAGAGGGAAAAATGCCCAAAACCCCCATCGAACGGTGATTTTTGGCTCTACTGACGGTGGCAATATGGGTTCGTTGGCAGCAGCGCAGCTAAAATTATTCGATCTAGGTGTTGACAAAGGCAGTGACCTTGGTTATTATAATAAAGGCGAAATAAACAAGCCCCCATCGTCTAGAGGCCTAGGACACCTCCCTTTCACGGAGGTAACGGGGATTCGAATTCCCCTGGGGGTACTTAAAAAAAGTAAAGAATTTTGAGTCTATAAAGCTGTGTTAAATCAATTATTTAACACAGCAAAGTTTATTATTAGGTCAGCTTATCAACTTTTTCCTTAATAGCTAAATCGATAAAAGAGCGGAGCAAAATTAAGAACCATAACCCTGATAAGATAAAAGCGGCGATCGCCCAGCTACTATAGGGACCTAGCAGCAGCACTGCACCTGCTAGGAAGGTAAATCCACTCAAACAAGCATAAACCAGGCTTTTAAGGGCTAGATGAATGCGTTTGAGAGCGCGATCGCTTTCCATCGATCGCACCCGCACTTGCAGTTCACCCCGTTCGATGCGTTCTTCTAAGCGTCGGATTAACACTTCAGCGGCAGAGGGCTGCTGCAACTTATACTTAATAAAATCCCTTGCTTGTTTGGCTAGTTCCCTAACTGCATTTCCCTGCCCTCCAGAGACTGTAATGCTTTTCACAAAAGGCTGAGCGGCTACTACCAGATTGTATTCTGGGTCTAGGGTACGAGCAATGCCATCGAGGGTTGTCAATGACTTCAAAATGAATGTCATTTGTGCTGGTAAGCGAAACGGTTGCTGCTCGAACATGGCATAGAGTTCATTCTTAATTTCACCAAAAGCATTAATATCGACGGGTTTTTCGGTAAACTTATCTAAAAGAAATGTTATTAGCCGTCGCACCGGCGTCATATCTGCGACTGGCTCAATTAAACCCATATCGATTAAAGTATCTACGACCTGATTGGTATCCTTCCTTAATACGGCAAAAAAAGTTTTAACCATCTGCTCTTTAGACAGGGAATTTACCTCAGCCATCATGCCGAAATCATAAAAGATTAGGCTACCTTCTTGACTGACTGCCATATTTCCTGGATGGGGGTCGGTATGAAAGAATCCATCCTGTAATAATTGCTTTAAATACGCACAAATACCAAGCTGAGCAATCTTTTTTGAATCTAAGCCACAGGTTTGCAAGGTTTTGCAGTCGTCAATTTTAATTCCAGGTACATATTCCATTGTCAGCACTTTTGTAGTGGTGTATTGCCAATATACTTGAGGGATAATAATGCGACTATGGTTGCTAAAATTCTCGCGGAAGCGGTCGGCATTTTTCCCTTCTTGTATATAGTCTATTTCTTGATATAAGATACTAAAAAACTCATCATAAATAGCTTCTAAGTCGTACTTTCTTGTCCAAGGCAAATACCGCTGACAAAAACGTACTAATCTGAATAAAATTTTAAAATCTAAGTTAAATAACTTTTCTAATCCGGGACGCTGCACTTTTACGACTACATCTTCCCCTGTATGCAACCTTGCCTTATGAACCTGCCCTAAGCTGGCAGCAGCGAGGGGGATGGGATCGAAATCTCGATATAAAACATGAATAGACTTGCCCAGTTCAGATTCAATCAGAGAGATCGCCAGGGGTGTACTAAATTCAGGCACCCGATCCTGCAATTGCGCCAATGCTTGCACGTACTCCAAAGGTAATAGATCGGCGCGAGTAGACAGTGCCTGACCAATTTTAATAAAAGTCGGCCCTAAATCTAACAGCGTGCTGGCTAACCACCTTGCCCGACTGCGCTTATGCAGTGCAGAATCATTGGGAAATGTCGCATCCCACCACAAATAGAAAGCTAAAGTTGCTGCCGCCCCAAAAATGTCTATCTGACGTGCTAGCAGGGAATATTTAGACCTTTGCCAACGGAGTGATTTAGGCGTCGCAGCAGATTTGAGCATCCGATTCGTCATTTAAGGTTATGCACCAGCACTACTCCCAATAGTAGTTTTTGACAATCTCCCGCCGTCGATGTCGGGAAATTATTGCCTCATAGATTCTGAGTCAGCCAAAACTAGCAAACTAATTATGACGCCGACAGACCGTCTGGAGCAAGCATCTTGGTTAAAAGTCCACGCTTGAACCCGCTTGCTGCCACAAAAACCTATGTTTCAGATTTTGGCTGATGTTTCAAGCGTCTTTTGATATATACAAGCTCGACTCATAAGCAAGCCTAAATATGTTGCTCCAATTAAACAGAGTGCATTGCCGCCAGCGTCTTATTATAAGACATCTCAAGAGGGCGAGGTGCCAAGATCCCACTTAAAAGATGTTTGGTCTGTGGGCTAGTGTCTTTTTTCTGTTACAACCGATGAAATAATTACAGACAATTCATAATATTACATCTGAGGCAGGCTGAGGGTAAAGCAGGTTTCCCAAGCATCCTGATATTGCTGGGACGGGCAACTGGAAACGGCAATGGTACCATTTAAGTGCTGTACGAGACTCTTAACCAGAGCTAGCCCTAAACCAGTGCCAGCGATCGCTTTCTCGGTAACGCCCCGACCGCGATGAAACTTATCAAAAATCTGAGTTTGCTCTGCCGGTGAGATGCCCGCCCCGATATTAGAGACGGATACAACAATTTGAGGACTTTGTCCATCAACTGGGCAAGCGACGTTGAGATTGACTGTAGTGTCTGGATCGCAATACTTGCCAGCATTGGTCAACAGTTCTTGGAGGATGCGGCTAAGACTGTTTAGATCGGTCTGAAGCATCAGCGGGTTTGCAGGTAACTCCACAGCCAAGGTTAACCCCTTATCTGCCCAAGTTGCCTCAAAAGACTGGGCTAGATCTGCAATCAGATACTTCAGGTCTACCCTTTGCACCTGAAGCTGGACTTTCTTAGACTCCAGTTGCTGAATCGTCAGCAAGTCGTTAATCAAATCAATTTCTTGATTGCACTGCTGTTCTAAAATATCCAGATACCGAGCCTGTTTATCTGACGGCAATCCGGGACGACGTAAATTCTGGATCGCCAGTCTCATCTTGGTCAGCGGTGTTTTTAACTCGTGACTCACCGTGTCGATGAATTCATCCTTCATCTCGTTTAACTGCCGCTGTTGTTCGAGCTGTTGGCGGGTTTTTTCGTACCACTTAGCCTGAACTACCAAATTCGATTTGAGGTGTGTCGTGCGTTCTTCCACCAGGGCTAAAATTTGCCGCTGCATTTGGAACCCAAGGATAGCGATACTCAGCTGGGCACTGACTAATTCCACCAGCTCTAATTCCTCTTTTAACCAGATGCGGGGCTGACTTTGCTGTAGCACCAAGAACCCCAGCACGGTGTCTTTACTTTCCAAGGGAACCAGCAGCAGGGATGGCATAACATTTTGAGCGAAAATGGGGGCAATGCCAGCCTGAGGCTGATCCTTAAAATCTGGCTTGTCAGCAATGACCGTTAGCGCGGGCGAGTTGTTGAAAGTCTGCTGGCATAGAGCGCATTCGGCTAACCAAAACGATTGGTTTAACAAGGTTCCAACATTTTGATTTTGCTCTGATTGGTCAAAAGCAGACCATTCACAAGCAACTGTGACTTTAGCCCTGGGAGGGCGCCCCTGGGAATTACTTTTCAACTGGGAGTCTGTGTACTTCAATAGTAAGATTAGACCTCGATCCACCTCAAGCGTGCGCGCTGTGCCATCAATGGCCAAGTTGAGAATCCGATCCAGATCCGTAGAACTACGGATAGCCATCGTCAGGTTGTTGAGCAGATTCTGGTGCTGGAGTGAGGTACGAACCTGTCTGTGGAGTTGAGCTTGCGAAATGGCCATTGCTATCGAGTCTGATAAGGCTAGTAGTTGTTCTTTTTGCTGTAAAGTCCAATTGTAGGGGCGCGTACGCATCAAGAGGATTACCCCATTAACCTGACCTTGAAATTGCGTTGTTGTCCCCAAAACAGCACCAAAAGGCTTGTCTTCGAGCTTACTTAGCGATGATTGACCGATTTCAACTGCGCCTGTATCAGCGATCGCCAAGGGATTTTTCCTTGCCAGCATCGTTGCTTTAACCAGATTGGACAGTCCAGGATTTAAGCGGTCCTGTTGCGTTGCAACGGGATTGCCGGGATACCAATATGCCTTCTCCACCGTGACTGCATCGCTAGCAATCAGAGCAATTAGGCAGTATTCCACCCCAAAACCGTCAGCGATGGCACCGGGTAGTTCTAACAAAACCGCTTCCGGATCGGGGCTATTGACCATTTTCTGCGTAATTTTTCGCCCTAAATCGAAATAATCGCTCTCCTGCTGCATAAGTCGGTAGACAGATTCCGGCCTCAGAACGGGTTCAAAACAGCTGTTCCTGGGGGAAGCGAACGACTCTATTTCTGCTGGGTTGATAGCGCGACTCTTTTTGCCTGTCGCCTTTGTCTTCTCCTGCGAATTTACCATGACCTTTAAAGCCCTTTGATTATATTTAAATTTCCGCACTCAGCCACCGGCGAAACTTGTTTTGGTCGTGCCAGCTACATCGCATTGATGCAGGAGGTTAGATTTTTAGCAGGCAGGGAGCTGACGTTAATTGCAAGGGTCGCCACTTAACCAGAGCCGACCTGGCTTTTGCACTAGATTATCCTTTTCCAAACGGCTCTACATCAGTGATTTCTCTACGATTGGCTGCTTTAATAATTTTTTGTTTTTAAGCATCAATTTGTCACAGATCCCCGCTTCTCAGGGCAATTACACAAATCGCGCGAGCCAACCTTGTCCCTCTAGGGGGTGCCTCGCGCTCAACCTTGAACTTGAATGCTTTGAAGCTCAAAACTGATATTTTAGCTATGGATTTTGACCAAATTAAAACTAGGATCGCCTTCTTTCTACTTCTTGCAGAGCTGCTTCGCTATTTTTACGATACAGTACTTTGCGGTTTTGAGCAGTCTGGTAGCGCTTATCCTCGAAAGGCACAAGAGCCATGAGATCTGAAGCCTTTTGCCAACGAGTTGCTATCTCTAACCACTGCGCTGGGGTTTGGGCGGTTCTGCCCTCTGCGGAAGCTTGCTCGGCCATTCGCACGGCGGCAACAAAGGGGTCACTGGCGGAGTCGGTTTGACTCGTTTGGAGAGAGGCATCGATGAAGGAATTGGCAGTGACTGGCGTTGAATCTGCCTGTTTTGGGCCAAACCACTTATAGAAACCCCAGCCAACCAGCAGCAGCGATATGCTCATGACGACCCCAGCCATCATGCCTCGCCTCAATTGGCGTCGATGCCGTACAATGGGGGAGGCAGAAGGTTTGGGTAGGGATGGCTTCATCGACCTGGTTTGACGCTCCCTCAGCTCGGCTACCAGACCCATGAAATTCTTGCGCCTTGCCAATTTAATTTCTTCAAACCAAAGCAGCTGATTTTCTCTTTCGCGGTTAATTTCTTGCAACCAGAGTAACTGCTGTTCTCGGACAAGGCGACTGTTAATTTTGACGCGACGGATATCGCGCGGCCCAATAAACTCCAAAATCTGCCGGATTCGCTCCACCAAAGTGGATTGTTCGAGCTGCTCGACGGTTTCAGCCTCGCAGAGAAGTTGCAACAGGTCCGAATCGCGCACGGCTCTGGCTCTGACACCAATGGAAGCCAGGTCTTCATTCAGAAGTTGGATAATCGCGGTTATGCTACCCGATCGAGCCTGTTTGGTGAGGTCGTTTCTCGGATCTACCATTTTGGGTTAAGAAGTCGCTTGACAAATGATCCCGAAGTTTTGCCTAAACATTTAATTTAAACTATCCGTTGACCATTCACGAGACTCTAAGCTGAGGTGAGAGCGCTCTAACCCTCGTGCGCTCAAGCGCAGCAAGGGTACAACGCCGATAATTTTTTAGATCGTACCAGCATCTTGACATCCTGCGATCGCGCGCTGCCCACAGGATAACTATTGAATTGACATCCTCACCGCCCTGAAGGGACGGTGATTCCAAGAATCACTTCTTGCTGGCTCTCCTCTTTCCACGACTCGACTTACATTGAGGAGTTTCCTCACCAATACAGAGGTCGATATCTCCAGAGGCGTTTGACAACGTT
>NZ_JBHFNP010000161.1:0-4734 GCF_041929235.1 Microseira sp. BLCC-F43 | reverse complement strand
GATGTAGTATGCCGAATTGTCTGATTTGCAATAGCAGACATGAGCGAAGTTTCTATCTTGGCTGTGGTCAACTTTCTCCTCTCTGGGAGTGGAATGGTTAGCAGCCAATTAGCCAAACGAGTATTTTCTGAACTCATCTCGCCAAACATTATCGCTTTGACTTGATTGAGGTCGGAAAACTGTAATTTGAGCGTGATAGTTACTTGACTCATGTTATTATTTTAGCACGTTTTACCCAGATAGGTAAAGACGGCGAATAAATCAGCCCTTGTCGCGTTTCATCCACCGGATAAATCAAGCTTGTGTTCATGCTCCCGTGCTATTTTAGGTAAAAAAGCACCCTAAAGTAGTTGAAGCGATCGCCAAAGGCTACAACCTGGAAGTCCAAGGCGGTGATGTAGGTTTCTATGTCAGTAGGGCTGAGAAGTATTTAGCCCAGCAAGCACTGGCTAGTCCAACCAATGATATCACCACAAACCCAGTCACAGAGCCTGTTACAGCCAATAATGATATCACTTGGGTAGACAAGCCGCTCAAGGAAATAGCCCGCTTGCGCAAGATAGCAGAGAATGAGGTCAAAAGAATAGCCCGGTCAGGCGCTGACTGGGTTCGGTTCAACGATGGTCGGTATCAGGTGGCAGTACCAGCTAGTGGGTGGCAGGGTCAAGTCCAGACAGCATCGGTATTGTAGCTATTTACCACCCAAAAGTGTGTGTGTATAGATGACTGCGCTGAAGTTGATGACCCCGCCCTGCAAGCTGACTTAGATATGGCAGCAGCGCATGTGTATCTGATCCGGAAAATGGTTAAAGGTTTAGTCAAAGTTTAAGGTTTAAACATCAGTATTGTAAAACTTTACTCAACTTATGACCCAGAATGGTCATTTATGGTATTCTATTAAATGAGAGCTGAAAAAGCCACCTCAATAAAGATTAAGAAAATATCTTAATCTCACTCAAAAGTAATCCCAATTCAATGAATTTTGATGAGGGATAGGGGGTGTCTTATCGTACATCCAAGGCAAATAACGTCTGTGTTCCCCTCATACTTGGGTTCTGCACAGCGTTGCTATTAGCCTCAGTAGGTGGTCAATCGCTATGTCTATGATTGTCCATCCGAAAAGCAACTATTCCGACCTTTAGAAACCCAGAACCCACCTAGTGCTTACCAGGTGGGTTATCTTTTTGGCTACTGGGATGAGAACCATTCTCATTTCTGTGACTGGTTGGCAAGTTGGGTCAAAGCGGCGCTAACCAAAGCAGACAAGTTGGTGTCTAAGTCTTTAGCCACCCGGTTCCAGTCGGCTTTCTCTTGGGTAGTGACTCGGATATCGATCCTGACTTTGCTCTTAGGGTGCTTGGCGATCGCTTGGGCTATCTGTTGCTGGACTTGGTGGATATCAGGGGTGATCACCGATCACCTCCAGCTAGCTCTGGTTGGTCTGGGATGGTCAAAGGTAGGACATTGTTGACACTCCCCGGTCTTTTGACGCGGGGATTCTTGAGATCTTTCAACCTCAATAGTTAGGGTCGAGGGGAGCATTACTGCTGGGCCCCTCCCATCCGGAACCGTGCAAGCGACTTGTCGGGTAAAGGTTGAGTGTTACCACTCTTCCTTCCCCTTTGAACCGTACTTGAGACTTTCGCGCTCATACGGCTATTGCCTTACTTCAAGCTTTTTAACTTGGACTTTGAGTGTACCTGCTTATGGCACGCGCTGTGTAGGTGCTGTAGGTTGCTCACGTCGTCTGAGCCGCCTTTAGCCACAGGTACTATGTGGTGGGTTTCGATTTCCTCCCCATTGTGCAAGGGTTCACCGCAGATGGGGCATTTCCAGTTTTGGAGAGTGGCTACTTCAAAGTATTTTGAGCCTTTCTCCCAATATGATTTCCCGCTCTTTTGGTGGCGTTTTTCCCAATACTCTCTTAGGGAGGGGTCGTCTGGTGACGCGCTACCTTTAACTTTTATATGGCGTTCTATGGGCGTTTGTGCTATAGGAAAGAGTGTTAATAGTGTTTCTTTCCTACGGCGTTTGCTTTTACAGGCAAACGTCCACTTGTTACCTTTAATCGTGTGGAAGTAGCGGTCTTTTACCCACTTTTTGCCTTTCTTGGGGTGTCTACGCTTAGCCCATTTCCAAAGGTATTGCCATACTCTGTGTGAGATATAGCTGAAGGTTTGTTTGCTAACTACCCCTTTATAGTAGTTAGCAAACCTTCTGATATTTCAATTCATTTTTATGATGAATTACTCGGGTTTTTTACCATTTATAATTCTGATTTATTCCCCAATCGTTTGACAGAAAGCTAATACTTTTTTTTGGGATGGTTTGATTAGCAGTTTACCGCCATAGTGTCTCAGATTGAAGCCGAGAAAGTCGAAACCATCTTCCATTGGCGTTATTACCGTTTTCTCATAACTGAGTTCTAAGCCTCTTGTATTCATCCATTGCTGAATCTGGATTTGTGCTTTTTCGAGACTTTTCTTGTCTCTAGCTGTAACGATAAAATCATCAGCGTATCTCACCACACCAAGTTGAGGATTGGTGGATTTTATAAATGTTTCTAATCGATGCAAACCTATGTTGGCTAATAGGGGTGAAATTACCCCGCCTTGTGGTGTGCCTTGTTCTGTTGGGTTGTATTTTCCTTGGAACATGAATCTGTGCTTTTAACCATCCTTTTATTAGCTACGTTTGGGGAAAATTACTAATACTGTTAAGGATGGATTCATGGGCAATGTTGTCAAAGAAGCCTTTGATGTCAGCTTCTAGAACCCAAGTGTTTCTGCCTTTTTGTAGCCTCGCGAACGATTGTGCTATGGCATCTTGACAACTTCTACCGGGTCCCAAGCCATAGGAATTGTCTTCAAACACGGCTGACCATTCTGGTTCTAGTGCGTTTTTAACTACTGCATGCGTGACTCTATCTCTAATGGTCGGGATACCAAGAGGACGCTTTTTGCCGTTTGGTTTGGGAATCATCACTCGTCTTGTAGGACTTGGTTTTGTTTCCTGACAATTACGTACAAATTGCACTCGTTGTGCTGGGGTGTTGATGACCTCCTTATCAATCCCCGCAGTCTTTTTACCATCGTTGGTTTGAGTGATTTGTCGTATTGCTAGCAGTAGGTTTGCGTAGCTTCTGAGCATTAGCTTCTGTAGGCTTCGTAGCTTACGGAAGTCACCAATTTGTCTGGCACGAAAGATTCTTTGACGTAGATTTATCACAACCTTATTTGCTTGTCGCCAGTTAATTTGGCGAAAATACTCTAGCTGTTTCCTTTGTCCGTTTACTGTCATTGACATGGCGGTATCTAACTTGTGATTGGATGAGATTTCCTTGTCTTTTATTCTTTCGTATAAGACCCAGATGAAGTCGGCTTTCCTTTCGGTCAGGGGCAAATTTTGAACCCCTATCTGATTCATTACAAATCAGCATTCGCTTTCTCATCCATCCTCTACCCCCCAAGGAGTTCTGTCTTTGTTTCCTCGGACTTACTAGGGTTATCGACCTTCGCTAGACCTTGTTGGGCTTACCTTGTTGTGTCGTCTAGTTTTCTTTTCTTTGTTAGGTGTTGTCTATACTGCGATGAGTTTGTTTATTCACAACGATTAGGAGACGATGAAACTCTTAATCTACTCATTAAACCTATCAGCCTTATTTGGTTTCCCCGTGATGACGCAGCTTAAATGACAATTCACTTTCGTTCACTATTAAAGAAATCCCTCTAGATCCTAGCCATCTTAGGCTGATAGCTTCGGCTACATTTGTGGTCTGCACTCCACCTTTTCCATTACTGTACTGGGGCGTGACCGGACTCTTGCGAGTCTTTTACACGAGGGTAGAGGGTGTGAATCCTCTAAGCGAAGGGTTCCCCATACTAGACGACCTTTCAAGTCGCGCTCACCGCACAAGGCTACTCAAATGTGCTTCTCTTTGTCACTGAGGGACTTCCTGACTGCTTTTTCCCTATAATTACCGGAATGTCGTTGTCCCACTCCCATTTGTATTTGTCCCATTGTTGGGATAATTTATTGAGATTTCTGGAGTGTTCTTTCTGGCGAATTTCTATTAGGTCAGTTACAGTCTTTTTGTCGTGGCAGTGCCGATGTAATAGTTGTAGATTCTTATACTCATCCCTATCGCCAAGTGCTTTAGGGATTTTGTGGTTTACTTCGATTACGTCCCAATCTTGAAAGTTCAATCCGCACACCGGACATTTACCCTTTTGTTGTTTTAACAACTTAGCCGTTCGACTCGGCAATTGGGGGTGTGTTCCAAGTCTTGAACTCCAATAAACTAGGTCGCCGTCGAATGGACTTTTATCGCCTTTAACCTTAACGTACTCAGTGCTACTGCTGGCAAATTCTGAGTGCGTCAGTAACCGAAGGGGGTTCGCTTCTCCCTTCCTGGTTGCAAATACCCAGTGATTGTTGCCGATGGTTGTCCAGTATTTGTTATATGCAGGACTTACGCAACTGTCACATGCGTACCCATGAACACAATTAAGCCAAGGTCATGGCTAAACTTGGGCGCTTGAGTTGTTGAATTAAATAGTCACCAGAGCAATCTGTGCTTAAGTTGATAAACAGTTTGGCCTGTTTGATAGGCTTTATGTTTAAGCCTAAGCCAGACCAACATGGCACAAGCAATATGATTTCTCTGAATCCTTCCCTTACGACATTGGCAGGATTCAATTCCAGTTAACTGCTTAATTTATCTGTGAAAATACT
>NZ_JBHFNP010000160.1:0-19613 GCF_041929235.1 Microseira sp. BLCC-F43 | reverse complement strand
AACTAGCCGCTTGTGGGGTGGGCGAGACGGGCAGGATGCCCATGCCACAAGAAAAACTAGCCGCTTGTGGGGTGGGCGAGACGGGCAGGATGCCCATGCCACAAGAAAAACTAGCCGCTTGTGGGGTGGGCGTCCCGCCCGCCCAGTCTATTGGTGCAAGATCTCAGAATTGAAACTCAGAAGGGAAAAGCGATCGCACATAAGAAACCCGGTTTTTTGGAAAGTCTCTGAGAAAGCGGGTTTCAGCTTCAGCGAATAATATTATGTCCGTTGAATTGCCCATAATAAAAAAACCGCACAGAGTCGTTGCGTAGGGACTAAGGCTAAAGAGATATCTCGGACAAACAGATAACTTTGATCGTGCCGTGTCCCGGCTTCTAATTATGGATAATCGACCCGACACGATATGATACCAAGCGAATTGTATTGATAAACCCGCAGAGCGCGCGATGCCGATACTTATGGGCCGCCGATGAGTTTGTCTGATTCCCGTGCGAGCAATTGATTGGCGATCGCTTGATTATTTCTATACATTTCCAATCGGATTGTGTTGCGATCCCAATATTGAAAAGTTACCACATAGGTAATACCTCGATCGCGATCGGTGAATCGGTATTGCGGTCTGCTTGTCGTACCCCTAACATCAAAACCCGTCAGGTTAATTGTACTACCATCTCGTTTATTTTTAACGTAAAGAATGTAATAAGCTGGTTCCCATGCCCAAAAAGAAGCTTGCCAATTCGAGTTAGAAAACGTTCCTCGAATCGAAAAATTACCGACGGTTATTGGACAGTTATTTATCTCGTCGTCAGTGCCAGTTCTGGCATCTAAACGAGCTTGACATGGCTGATTTGGTCTGTTTGCTTTTGCGGCAAGCGATAGAGATAAAGCCAGTGTTAAAGTGCAAAGCGTTGTGAATGCGATCGCTTTAAGTTTCACGCTCAATTTTACCTCAATTTTTTGTCGTTTATCCCCACGAGCATTCGACACCCTGAAGGGTGTCGCTACACAAACAAAGGCTGCCTTCGCAGCCTGTAAGAATTTTAGCCCGCTACGCCTTGCTTTGTTTGTGTAGCCCCACGCTTTAGCGTGCGGGCATTTCAGCGCCATCCTCCCATTTTTTATTCCCCAAAAGGGGACGCAAATCCGCTACAATATCCCCTAATTCTACTCAGTCGCGACAATGGCTGTACCTCGAACGCGCACCAGAAAAAGCAAAACTGCTGCTCCAACAAATCTCACCTGGCCTGATAATACAGAGATGGTGGGATTAGTTTTAGAATTGTCCCCCACCAGCGATACTTATCTTGACGCACAATATGCAGTCAGACTGCACGCTTGGTTTTTAGATCGAGTGCGCCAAACCAATCCAGAATTATCCAAATATTTGCACGATGGAGAATCAGAAAAACCTTTTACCATCTCCGGGTTAGAAGGTAACTTACTCACCTCTGGTAAAGACTTGCAATTGCAAGCAAACCAAACTTATCGTTGGTACGTTACTGCTGTTTCCCAACCTGTGGTGCAGTGGTTATCCCAATGGGTGCAAAACCTTCCCGCCGCCATCGAATTGCGAAACGCGGCTACTTTGCAGATTCGCAGTTGTAAAATTGCCCTTTCTCCCACCACTTATCGCGAGTTATTCCAATTCCAAACTAATCAATCTCCTACCGTCAAACTTAGCTTTCTCACACCCACTAGCTTTCGCCGCAAAAAACATCACTTTCCCCTACCTGTTCCCGTAAATTTGTTTCACAGCTACCTGCGCCGCTGGAATGATTTTTCCGAGATGCCGTTTGAACAAGAATCTTTTTTAGAATGGGTGGATGAGTGCGTTTTAATCTATCGCCATCGCTTAGAGTCGGTGAAAGTAGCTGCCGGAAAAAAAGGCATGGTGACCGGATTTACTGGCGCAATTGAGTTAGGTTTAGCCACCGAAGCGGCGAAACAACCGCATTTTGTCCAGCTATTTTATGCCTTGTTGCGATTGGCACCTTACTGCGGGACGGGACATAAAACCACGTTTGGGTTAGGACAAACACGCTTTGGTTGGTTAGGCGAGTCGGAAGAAATTGCTAAACCGGCAGTGCAAAATTTGTTAGCAGAACGCATCGAACAACTGACTCAACTATTTATGGAAACACAAAAACGCACCGGAGGCGATCGCGCCAGACAAGTATGCGAAACCAGGGCAACAATCTTAGCAAGGCGCGAGTTGGGAGAGTCATTGCAAACTATCGCGACAGATCTAGAAATGCCTTATGAAACCGTGAAAAGCTATGCCAAACTAGCGCGACGCGCGTTGAAAGCACCCGAATCCGAACGGGTTTAAAATGGTTGGATAAAAGCGATCGCCCAAATGATATGTTGTCCGCTTAAATACCGATAGTTAGGACTGATATCATGCCCTTTGATTGCGCATAATCATAAAACCTCACCCCGTCGTTGGGTAGGGGCACGGCATAATAGATATCTCGGACAAACAGATAACGTTGATCGTGCCGTGCCCCTACTCATAAATTATGCGTAATCGACTGGACATGATATCATACCAAATCAGCTTCTTCCATGACCCCCTTTTTAAATGAACCGCCAAGACGCCAAGAACGCCAAGAAGAAGATTATAGGGGATGCCTTTGCCGGATTTGATATGACACGGGGACGCTCTGACGCGGAGAATGAAGCAGATGGGGAAGATTACTCTCTTCCGGGGCTTGACAAATTTTTCTTTTTTACCCTATTTTATTTTGTATAGTGTCATCGACACACCTCCGCCGATCCTTGAAAACCGCATAACTTCGTTGAGGTGTGTCGATTGCTTACGCAGTCTAAGTTTCAAGCTTTTATTTTTCCGTTTATTGCAAATGACCCCCCCTTTATTGACAGGAAAATTTTGATGCGTCGATTTGCAGCCTGAAACCCAGTCCTGGTAAGGCTCCCTGGACGAACTCTTTAGAATTACATCACCCCGCAAGGGGACGGAAACAATAGATACTCCAAACTGCAGGTTTTGCCCGTTGACTTTACACTTACATCACCCCGCAAGGGGACGGAAACTGGAAAACCGACGCCGCAAAGAGATTACCAAATCCGTCGATATCAGAATTACTAACCTCTCTTCTCTTTCTCTGCGTCCTCTGCGTCTCTGCGGTTAATTAATTCAGGCACGATATCAACAGAAAATTGCAGCGAAGAAGCCCGGTTAACGAAATAATGATTCATGAGCCATCAGTCGATGACCGATGACCCATGACCGATGACCCATGAACCCATGAACATCCAAACGATTTCCACCCAACCGTTTTCCGACCAAAAACCCGGTACATCTGGACTCCGCAAATCAGTCCCCGTTTTCCAGCAACCCCATTACCTGGAAAACTTCATCCAGTCGATATTTGACAGTTTAGAAGGATTTCAAGGACAAACCCTCGTCCTGGGCGGTGACGGACGTTATTACAACCGTCAAGCGATTCAAATCATCCTCAAAATGGCAGCAGCAAATGAGGTGGGACGGGTTAAAGTAGGCCATCGGGGTATTCTATCCACCCCCGCAACTTCCTGCGTCATTCGCAAATATAACGCCTTCGGTGGCATTGTCCTTTCTGCCAGTCACAACCCCGGTGGCCCCCAGGGTGACTTTGGTGTCAAATATAACATCAGCAACGGTGGCCCCGCGCCAGAGAAAGTTACCGAAACTATCTATGCCCACAGTAAAGTTATCGACAAATACCGCATTCTGGAAGCATCCGATGTAGATATCGATACCTTGGGCGAATCGAAGTTAGGGGATATGGTCGTCGAAGTCATCGACTCGGTGCAAGATTATCAACAGTTGATGGAATCGCTGTTTGATTTTGACCGCATCCGCCAACTTCTCACAGGTGGTTCGTTCAGAATGTGCGTTGACTCGATGCACGCGGTGACGGGGCCTTACGCTCGTGCTATTTTTGAACAAAGCTTAGGCGCACCAGAGGGAACTGTAATCAATGGCGTCCCCTTGGAAGACTTTGGCAACGGACATCCCGACCCGAATTTAGTGTATGCTCACGATTTGGTAGAGATTCTCTTCGGTGAGAATGCGCCGGATTTTGGTGCCGCTTCCGATGGGGATGGCGATCGCAATATGATTTTAGGACGCAACTTCTTCGTCACCCCCAGCGACAGTTTGGCAATCTTAGCCGCCAATGCCAAATTAGTCCCCGGTTACAGTTCCGGACTGGCAGGCATAGCACGTTCGATGCCCACAAGTCAAGCCCCAGACCGAGTTGCCGCTAAACTGGGAATTGATTGCTACGAAACTCCTACAGGATGGAAATTTTTCGGCAACTTATTAGATGCCGATAAAGCCACATTGTGCGGCGAAGAAAGTTTCGGTACGGGTTCCAATCACGTGCGGGAAAAAGATGGATTGTGGGCGGTACTATTTTGGTTAAATATCCTCGCCGTGCGCCAACAACCCGTGTCTGAAATTGTGCGCGAACACTGGCAAATTTACGGTCGCAATTATTATTCTCGCCACGATTACGAAGAAGTCGCCACCGAACGCGCCAATCAATTAATCGCTCATATATACGAGCAAATGCCCACCCTCAAAGGCAAGCAATTTGGCGCGTATGAAGTCGCGTTTTGCGATGATTTTAGCTATACCGATCCGATCGATGGTAGCGTCAGTACAAAACAAGGAATTCGCATCGGATTTACCGACGGATCTCGCATTGTATTTCGCCTATCCGGAACCGGAACCAAAGGTGCAACCTTGCGGGTGTATCTCGAAAGTTACGAACCCAACATTGCCAAACACAACCTCGATCCGCAACAAGCATTAGGAGAATTGATTGCGATCGCCGACCAAATTGCCCAAATTCGCAACTTTACGGGGATGGATAAACCTACGGTTATTACCTAATTGCTAGAGACGCAAAAATCCGCAAAGGGCGAAGCAATTAAACATAGGCGCAAATGCTTCGCCCCTACAACCTAAAAAAAAGCGATAAAACTCTTTCTACCCTCTTCCTCTGCGTCCTCTGCGCCTCTGCGGTTCATTAAATGATTTAACCGCAGAGACGCAGAGAGCGCAGAGAAAGAGAAGAGAGATAAGTTACATTATATGCAGTGACTATTAGGGATAATTTATGAGTCTGAAACTGTATTTTATACGTCACGGAGAAACAATTTACAGCCGCACCGGGGGTTACTGCGGTGAAATCGACCCGGAATTAACTCCCGAAGGTCACAAAATGGCAGCAGCTTTTGCCAAAGCTTATCAATCTTTGCCTTGGGAAGCTATTTACGTCAGTCCGATGAAACGCACGATCGCTACTGCAAAACCTTTATGCGATGCGGTGGGAATTGAAATGCAGCTGCGGGATAGATTGAAGGAAATTAAATACGGCGCATGGGAAGGACAAACACCCGAATTTGTCAAGGAAAATTATCAAGATGATTACGTGCGCTGGTTAACCGAACCTGCTTGGAATCCCCCAACTGGCGGCGAAACAGCGGTTCAATTAGCGAGTCGCGCCTCGCTAGTGATTGCAGAGATTGAGCAAAAGCATCCTACGGGTAATGTCCTTGTTGTTTCCCACAAAGCTACGATCCGAATTATTCTGTGCAGCTTATTGGGAATTGATTTGGGCAGGTATCGCGATCGCTTGGGCGCTCTCGCTGCTTCGGTGAGCGTGGTAAAATTTGATACCCACGGGCCGTTGTTGGAAGTTTTGGGCGATCGCTCTTACATGGATGAAGATTTACGCAATATACCAGGTACTTAGATTGGGGGAAAACAGTTTGGTCGCAGTCGTCGTCCCTTTCAAAACGATAGTAAAATTAGGAAAGACTATATAGTGTTTAATTATGAACCAGCATACGAGGCAAGTAATCTTATATAAGGATGAAGATGGTTACTGGATTGTAGAGTGTCCCAGCCTAAAAGGATGCATCAGTCAGGGAAAGACTAAAGAGGAGGCTTTGTCAAACATTAAGGAAGCTATTGTAGGCTATGTGACCGCAATGGAAGAAGATGGCTTACCAGTACCAGAAGACAATTTTGAAACATTCCTGGTAGTCGTGTGAGCAAGTTGCCCAGTATTTCAGGAAGAGAGTGTATCAAAGCTCTAGAAAAGATTGGTTTCTACCAAAAACGCAGAGAGAGCAGTCATATTATTCTGCGAAGAGATGAACCGTTTGCTCAAATTGTTGTCCCAGATCATCAGGAGTTGGCTAAGGGTACACTTCGAGCTATTATTCGAGAGGTTGAACTTAGCGTTGAAGAATTTGTGTCGTTACTGTAGAGAGACGGTGGGGGTTTAATACTGGGTTGGAATGGACTGACGGGAGATTTGATTGGTGATGAAAAGACTGAAGCTAAAAATTTGAGGAATATCAGTTTATAGAAAGACTTTATTGCCAGGAAAGGGGTTTTACATCGCACTTATCGCATACTGCCTCAATACAGGTGGCAGATCGTAAAAACTTCCTTTTTGTTCTATCAAGCAGCGCCGCGATAAAGATTGCAGTGCGTTGAGTAAATCTGAGGATGAAATTGTGCCATTTTCTAGCAATTTTGCCAGGTTGACTGGTTGGGTTTGTTTCGCCAGCAAGGAGAGGACTTGTTTTTCTATTTCGGATAGGCGATCGCACTGTTCCTCTAAAACATCTTTCAAATCTTCTGGCAACAATATCCTATCATTTGGTAATAACTGGGTCACGCATCCTCCCAACTCAAGAATCTGAGTTGCCACGCTATTTAACCATAACGGATTGCCTTGGTAGCGGTGAATCAGTGCTTCGGAGTTATCGATTTCTTCTAAACCATAATCTCTCAGTATTTTCAGTCCCGCTGCGATATCTAAACCTTTGAGTTGTAAGGTACGAATAGAAGTATTTTCGCTTTTGAATTGAGTCACTTCTCTCGGTTGTTCCCAACCGATTAACAGAAAGCAACTTTGATGGGATAATTTTTCTATCTGTTTGAAAAAGGAGCGATATTCTTCGTATCCTGGTTTATACTTTCCTGCCAATTCACCGCTAATGAAAAGGTTGTGAAGGTCATCTAAGACTGCTAAACAGCGATGCTTTTGTAAATATTTAATTAGGGGTAAAGGTTTTTGGCTAGTTGCAGGCGAATCTTGCTTTTCTGATTGGGAGAAAAATTGTATTAGTTTATGTTGAAATTCGTCTGGGGTGGGGGATGCGTCTAGACTGTACCAAATGACGTATTCAAACTCATCTTTTATTTGGTGAACGAGTTGCACAGCAAGTGTTGTTTTGCCAATACCGCTGATGCCGGTGAGGGCTATTAGGCGACAGCCTTGTTGTAAAATCCAGGTGGTTAGAGTGTCGAGTTCTCTGATGCGATCGTAGAAAGCACCCAACTCCGGCATTTCACTTAAATCTTGATGCGATGTTTTAGTTTGTTTTGAGTTAGATGTTTCCTGATTTGGTCGATGTGAGTTTGGTATATCTGGTGGGTGAAAAATTTCCCCGCAGAAGTTAACGGTACTAATTTGCACATAGTCTTGTGCAAAATGTGAAAATATGGAGACTTGCAACCTCTCCATTGTTGCTCGAAAATTCGATTTACTAACTTTTTCCCCCAACTCTTGTGAAAGTATCTGCTATAATTCCATTCCTACCTCTCTAACACGATCTTCAGATCGATTAACCTCCTTAGCAATTTCTTTGTAGTCCTCATCATCCCACGTCCCGCGCAGAATCGTCTCTTGCAAGTCATTAAGGTGCTTACCTGTTCTAGCAAATACCAGATCGTCTGCGAGTTTTATCACTTCCTTAAGGTTCATACAGTCGCGTAGAAGTCAGGATTGGTTGTATTGTACCCAACATTTCCCCACATTTCCCCATATTTCCCCACATTTCCCAATTTTCTAGCGGGTCATCAACTGGAAAAGTCCCGATAACGACCATATTTTTAACAACCTGAAAAAGAAAATTTAATTGCTAACCTGGATCCAGAGCAAGTTTACTGCTTGAAGGTCATAACATTATGTCGCTCCGATTTTATAAATATTTTAATTTTGATTACCTGCTACAGATTCAAAACAGCGATGGTGACAAGCGCCAGCATTGGAATATTATTACTCCAAACAAAAGCTTCAAAAGCACGATCGGCTTATTATTTCTTATTACTTCCATAACGGGTTACTTTATACCTCCGGTAACAGCAGCTTCTAATACATTAGTTTTAACAAAAGGTGTCCCTAGTAATTTACGAAGCTCTTTTGAGGAAGTAATAGATAAATTTTATGATTTAAATTCTCGAGTTGAATCAGGTATAAATTCTCAAAACTATAGCAATGAGGTTAGCAATTTGAAAGTGGCATTTGACAGGTTGGGAAGAAAACCAGGAGCCAAAAAAATTGAGATATATAAACATCTTGTCGCAGCATTAATAAATTATCAATATGCTAAACAATTGTGGCAATTTTGTATTGAATATTCTGATTATACAAACCAAATACTAAATATTAATGCTTCGCCTTCTGCTACCTATTTAGTGAGAAAATATGGAATTGTAACTATCGATAAAAAACCTGGATCCACACCTGACAGTAGAAGATACTTACGAAACCATATTGTTTTAAGTGAAGGGCTTTCAAAAATTTGGATTGTAGCTTCTGGTCATATAAGAAACGCCACACAAAAATTATAAATAAAAATGGTAATTTCATGCATGGCACGGGATAAGTGTGTCAGGGGAAAAATTCTTTATACTATCGCAATTAAACCCATTTTTCGAGAAGCTTTGGTAGAAATACGCCAGCGTAGCGCCAGCAATTGGTAGCAGTATCGCCCTTCTTTATAAATTAGCTTGAAACAAAGAAAACCAAGATATTTTTACACTCATAATCTTATCCATTTCCACCATGCCAATGCGATGATTGGACGGATAGCGATATGCCAAAGGCACGCTGCGCGATATGCCAAAGGCACGCACTCGCGTTCGCACCAGCAGGCATAAAGAGCGATATGCCTCCCTTCCGCTGTGCGATATGCCAAAGGCACGCACTCGCGTTCGCATACCGTGAAATTGGCTATTTACGATATAATAAATATGTTTCCACCCAACTATCACTTATGCTAAGAGAAAAGCTGAAGCAGGAATTAGAGAGATTAAACGAAGACCAACTTAAAAAAATTGCCGATTTTATCATCTTGATTGAGTCTGAATCTAATAAGTCTACATCATCTTTTGTGCCATTTTGGCAAACGGCAACACCAGCAGAACGGGCTAGGAAGTTTCGCGATTGGATTTCTCAACTTCCTAGAACAAATGTGAGCTTATCTGATGAAGCTTTTAGCCGCGATCTGATTTACGAAGAATGACAAAATAGCTGCTAGATACCAATAGAGCGATCGCTCCTTTCTTAGTCAAGTCAGCAAATAGCATTACTTTAAAACATTCTGATATTTCAATTGCGAACTACCCCACTGCCAACTCTGTAAACTTCCGCATATAGGGAGAGCGATATCCCAGCACAATATCAGATTTAGGTACTCCGGATTCAATTAGCTCGTTAGCTATTCCCTCCTCAGTTCCATCCCGTTGAATCCAAATTTTCCCCTCCTTAATCTCGATGTGAATAACACATCCATAAACTCGTTTTTCTCCGCGCCACCCCACATGAAACATCAGGTAGCGATCGCGTTCGATATCAAAAGCAATTTGCGTCTCCACTTCCCGATCTTCACAATCGCAGCGAGAGTGTTTTTCCACAATAGATTTAATTATTTCTCTATATCTTTCTATAGCCATGATACTATCTCCTCTCTTAAAGGATTAAATACGATCAATTTTAATTGCATCCGCGTCACTGACATTTTAGCTAGACGTCGAGTGAAGAACTCTTCATAAATATCTTCTGGAACCGCTAGATAAAGAACTCTATCAGGCTGTTGCTCTTCTAGAACTACTTTATAGTTCCAAGCTTGACCCATAGCCTCATGAAATTCATTAATCACAGAAAGACCTAAAAAGGATTTAATTTCTACTGCTATTTTCTCTCCATACCTTTCTGCTCCTAATAAAGTATTCTCAGCGCCTAAATCTACATACAGCTTATCCTCGTCTACTTTTAGATAAAGAGGATCGTGAGTAATTGTCCACCCTTCCTTTTCCAAAGCTGAACGTACAACGGCATGAAAGATATCTTTTGCAGACATAGCTTTCCCTGAATCATACTGTTTAGTATAGGCGATCTAGTCTACCTCTAGCACTATCCTGGCAACCCATATAGCTCAAGAGTTATCGGCAAGGCGACGCCAGTGCGTGTCCCAGGCATTTGTACCTCGTACAATGATCGAGGAGCGCAATGCTTGTACTTTTTGCGATCGCCTACAGCACGCTTCGCGATCGCACCAGTCAAAATCAACAGGGTTATGAAAATATTAGTACTAAACGCCGGATCGAGCAGTCAAAAAAGTTGCCTTTACGATCTAATAGAAGCGACACTTCCAGAACATCCCCCAAAACCTCTTTGGGAAGCTCAAATTGACTGGACGCATCAAGAACTCAAAGTCAAAACTGCCCAAGGAAATGTAATAAAAGAAACATTGCCTTCCTCTTCTCGTGCGGATGGAACTGCTCAAATGCTCGAAACTCTTTGGAAGGGCAAAACTGCGGTAATAGACAATCCTGGGGAAATTAACATCGTTGGTCATCGGGTGGTGCATGGGGGAGAAGAATATCGACAAAGTACATTTGTTACCAAGGAAGTCAAGGATGCGATCGCACATCTCTCCCTCTTCGCCCCCGTCCACAATCCCGCTAATCTAGAAGGCATCGCAGCGATCGAGAAAATCTTGCCAACCGTCCCGCAAGTAGTAGTATTTGATACCGCATTCCACGCAACCCTACCCCCCGCTGCGTTTGTCTATCCGGGGCCATACGAATGGCTAGAAATGGGAATTCGCCGCTATGGCTTTCACGGCATCAGCCATCAATATTGCGCCCAGCGCGCGGCTCAAATTCTCGGTAAAGACTTAAAACGATTACGTATAATTACTTGCCATCTAGGTAATGGTTGTTCCCTGGCAGCAGTGCGTGAAGGTCGCAGCATCGACACCACAATGGGGTTCACGCCCTTGGAAGGATTGATGATGGGGAGTCGTTCCGGTTCAATTGACCCCGGTATTTTAATTCACCTGCTGCGGCAACCAGATTACACCGTTGATAAGTTGGACGATCTTCTGAATCGGCAGTCGGGTTTAAAGGGCATTTCCGGCGTCTCGAATGATATGAGGCAGATTGGGGAAGCGATGACTAATGGTAGCGATCGCGCTCAACTAGCATTTGATATCTTCATCCATCGCTTGCGCTCTAGCATTGGCGCGATGCTCGCCAGTTTGGGAGGATTAGATGCATTAATTTTTACCGCTGGCATCGGTGAAAATGCTGCCGAAGTGCGGGCAGGTGCTTGCGAAGCATTTGGCTTTCTGGGATTGAAACTAGATTTAGAACAAAACCAGGAGAGATTGTCAGAGGATCGAGATATTGCAACGCCAGATTCAACGGTGCGAGTATTGGTGATTCATACACAAGAAGATTGGGCGATCGCGCAAGAATGCTGGCAACTGGTTCATAGTAATTAACTTCTCAAACGAGCCGCTAATGGCTAATCGCTAATAGCTAATGTCAGAATATATTAGCAATTAGCAATTAGCAATTAGCAATTAGCGTTAAATAATTTGGTACGGTCGCATCATCTCGTGGTCTTCGTGAGAAAGGATGTGGCAGTGCCAAACATACTCTCCCGGCAGGTCGAATTTAGCGACGATGCGGGCAACTTCCCCTGGATTCACCACCACCGTGTCTTTCCAACCAGCCTCATTGGCAGCAGGCAGCTTCGGCTGTCCGAGAAGATTGATATTAGTTAGAGGTGCCGTCGGGGATAGCTGAGTCGCCGTAAACTTCTGCCGATTGAGAATCTGGAACGAGGTTTGGTGCAAGTGGATCGGATGGGCGTCGGGGGTGGTGTTGTAGAATTCCCAGACTTCGGTATTGCCTAACTTCACGTACTCGGTAATCGGGTCTTCCCACCTCAAGGCACCATTGGCGACGGTTCCGAGTTGGGGTTTGATGCGTCCGGCATCATCCATTCCCTCGAACAGAGCCAGTTTTTTGGTTATTGGCTGTCCCGTTACCGGATCGATTGTGGGGGTTAAAGGAGCGATCGCTGCTGGTTGATTTGCTCCTCCGCGCAAAGTTGCAGGCACCGGCGTCAGCGGATAATTCGGGTCTAAGGGTTTATTAACGCGAAACGCCATAATCTGCCCCGTCGTTTGCGGATCGAGGATCGTTGGTCGGCGCATCGGTCCCCCCGCGTTATTTTGCATCACGATTGTTTTCCCCGCCAATTTGGAGAAATCAACCACAACATCAGCTCTTTCCCCCGGCGCCAGGAACAATTTGTTCACATCTACCGGCGCATTCAGCAAGGCGACATCGGTGCCAATTTGGGAGAACTTCACCCCCCCATCAAAGAACAGATTGTACGACCGCGAGTCAGATCCGTTCAGCAGGCGGAAGCGATACTGCCGAGGTTCTACATCCAGCACAGGCCAAGCTTTGCCGTTAACTAGGATCGTATCGCCGAAAAACTCCGGCAGGACGCTGGGATCTGGTGCGCCTGGAACTGGTGGCGCGGATGGGTAGAAAAGCTGACCGTTTGCAGTAAACTGGCGGTCTTGAATCGCCAAGGGAATTTCATAAGCGCCACCTGGAAGTCCCAGGGGATTGCCTTCGTTTTGTGGCGTTCTCAGATCGTCGTGACCGCCGGTATCGTACCGATCCCTAACGATGTAAAAACCTGCCAAACCAGCGTAAACATTCAGGCGGGTGATGCCCAGAGCGTGGTCGTGGTACCAGATGTTACCCGCTTCCTGGTCGTTGAAGTAAGTATAGGGTTGAACGTTGCCATTGTTGATCGCCAGTCTTCCTCCTTTGCCAGTAGAAGTAAACCAGGCATCCGGAAGACCGTCGTATTGGGATCTATTATGTCCGCCATGTAGGTGGGTGACCACGGGAACGCCGTCGTTGCTGATGGTATAGTTAGTGCGTGTAAAAGCCCAGTGCAACGAGGTATCTACCGGCAGCAGGTGTTGTTTCGGGAGATTGCTAGTCCAATTAACCGTAATCGGTACATCCTTCTGCACCACGATCGCAGGTCCAAGGTAATTCAGACCAGCAGCATCCCAAAGCTGCGCCGAAGAACTATGGTAACCCCACGCCTGCCCTTGGGGTATTCCCGTCCCCAACCCAAAATTATGGGTACCCTGGCTGATCGAGATGTTGAACGTACCTCCATTCCTGGCATCAATAAAGAATCCAGGCGCGAGTAGGTTCGGTAATGGATTAACGAACTTGGGAACGGTGCGGGGATTTAGCAAAGGCGGCACGGGTAATCGAGCCATCGCTTGGTTTCCTCCAACCAGCCCAAGCATAGCCGCATTTTTGTCGGTAACCATATAGATAGTTTTCGTCTTTATTTAATCTGAATTAGCGCTTATTCCCTTCCCACCCTTAGCCGGGGAAGGCAGTAGGTAGACATTAACAAACACAGCTATATAAGTTAAGAAAAACTCATCTACTTTAGCTGTTTTGCCAATTTTGCCAGTTTTTACAAAAGCTTACATATCCGAGTTTAATTATCATCGCCTACTTGCTTAAATTATAAATTTCTGCTGCCTGTTATTTAATTAATTAAATCTGAAGAAATTCGCGATTGGATAGCTGATTTGGTAACCGGCAATTTTGTCAAAATTAATACACTTTAAATCGAGATCTGTTTAGCTTTTCAATCCTGTATATCTACTCAGCCAAATAGCGCTGAGTAAAATCCCATAGGGCGCATGTAAAAATTTAAATTAGGACACTGGAGTGCTACGTGTCTCGACACAAATCTTTTTTTTCTTTAACCTGTCTAAAGACAGGGACGCGGGCTTCCTCGCCCCCTGGGAACTGATAGTCAGTTAAAACTGACCGAAATAGCTAGATACCCAACTTCTCGCGAGAAGTCGAGTATCTGGGTGATCTGTTTATTGAGAAACACCTACGGGACTTACGCAAACACCAAAGTTTCTATGAAAAATCGTTGGGAAAGGAAACTCGAGATATGCCTCCCTTCCGCACTCGCGTTCGACGGTCGAAACCGGGTTTCTGGCCTCGTCGTGGGTAAGTCGTGACCTAATTACTTTGATCGCGAGGGTTTCAACCCATTTCAATAGGTTTAAGCTAGGTGCGATCGCTATTATTTTGATTTTGGTCTTGCCCTTGCTTTTGAGCAGCTAATGTAGCTTTCGCTTGTTGCCAAAGATGTTCCAATTCATCTAACGTGTAATCAGACAGAGGTCGGTCTGCTGCTGCTTCCATTTTTATCAGTCGCTGAATAAATCTTTCGTTTGTTCCTTGCAAACCTGCTGCCGGATCGAGGTCATACCAACGAGCTAATTGAATTATAGCAAATAGTAAATCTCCCAACTCAGCTTGCTGTTCTGCTTTTGTTTCGTGAGCGATCGCATGTTGAAATTCGGCCAATTCTTCATTAAATTTCGCCCAAACAACCTCGATATTTTCCCATTCAAACCCGACTACTGCCGCTTTTTGGGAAATCTTCATCGCTGCTGTTAACGGCGGTAGAGTACGGGAATATCGACTGAGTTTAGAACTGAGTAACTGTTGTGCTTCAGGAGTTTCACCTTTTTCTGCCGCTTTGATTTGTTCCCAATTTTGCCGGACTTCATCTACACTCTGGACTTCCACACCGGCAAACACGTGAGGATGACGGCGAATTAACTTCTGGGCAATACCTTGCGCCACCTCTTTCAGGCTAAATTGACCATATTCCCCAGCAATTTGAGCTTGCAGTACTACCTGTAACAACAAGTCCCCCAACTCTTCGGCGATCGCATCTTGATCTCCACTACGAATTGCATAGACTGTCTCGTAGGCTTCTTCAATCACATAAGGTATCAGAGATGCAGGCGTTTGAGCCAAATCCCAAGGACAACCCCCATCAGGACTTCGCAACTTAGCCACCACCTCAATCAACTGTTGCAGCGCCTCAATTGCAGACTCAGTCGATTCCTCAAAATTGGACATAGAAAAACACTCTGCAAAAACCCCTCTTCATCTTACCTTCGCGTCCTTCGCGCCTATGCGCTGGCGCGCACGCAACGCGTTCGCGGTTCCTTTCTCTCTTACCCTTGGCGTCCTTGGCGTCTTGGCGGTTCGTTTCTTCCTCACCTTACCTTTGAAGCGCTTGTAGACACTCCCGCCCCAGTCGCTGACATAATGACTCATTGCCCCCAATTCCAAACCGAGAAACACAGCAATCGATTCCCCATAGTGCTGTTGGAGGTGCGCCAGCGCTAATTCTGCAATTTCCTCTGATGTCCAGCTGACATGCCAAACCGCCTGGGCAACGAGTAATCCCAAAAATCCTACCACCGCGATCCAACCCAAAAGGTAGAGCGATCGCACCACCGTACCGATAATTACCCCATGAGACAGCATCGACCGATGGCGCAGGCTTTTTTGGTAAGGTATCCACATCCACCGCAACCACCCCCAGCGTTGATATTGCCGCGAGTAGATATCCAAGTCCGGACCAAACATCAACCCCGCGAATAAAAAGCTTCCCGACAGCAACAAGGTTAAATTGCCGTTGTGCGTAAGCGCGTAAGTACCGCCCGCCACAACGGGCAAACTCCATAACGTGATGCGATCGTGCGTCCGACCAGAAGGCATGTATTTTGGTTCTGTATCACCAGAAAAATATTCTCGAAAAATACTATCGCTTTTCTCGCGACCCTGTGCTATGATAAGAAAGTCGGTTAAACACCGGGCGGTTAACTCAGCGGTAGAGTATCTGCCTTACAAGCAGAGAGCCACTGGTTCAAATCCAGTACTGCCCATTTAGCGCCAATGATCCCCCCTACCCCCCTTCTTAAGGGGGGTAGGGGGGATCATTGGCGGGGCAATAAAGGCGCGTCCCCCGACTGACTTCATGGGTAGCAGGAAAAAGGAGTGGGGACAGCGCCTTAATTGCCAATTTCGGATCTACTTGCGCAATGTTAAAGAGGGAATAGGGAACGGGGAACAGGGAACAGGGGGTTTGGGATGGGGATTTATACCAAAGAGGGAACGGGGAAGAGGGAAGAGGGAACGGGGAAGAGGGAACGGGGAAGAGGGAAGAGGGAACGGGGAAGAGGGAAGAGGGAACGGGGAAGAGGGAACGGGGAACGGGGAAGAGGGAACGGGGAACGGGGAAGAGGGAACGGGGAAGAGGAAATAGGAAAAACTGTTCGCTGTTCCCTATTCCCTGTTCCCTTCTTCGATGATTATCTAGAAGCCTTGCTAGACGGAAAGCTAGACGCAGAAACAGAAGTTGAGGCGCAACCCGACTCAGCAACAGAAGAAACTGATAGTAACGACGATAAAACTTCAATTGATTCTTCAAAATACAAACAATTGAATTGGTTAGAAGACTGGGAGCAGCTAGTTGAAGAATACGATTCAACCAATTCACAGTCCAACCCAAATCCTAAAACTTTAAAGTCAAAGTCAGGAGGTTTAAATGAAAAAAAATAAGTTAACTATGACTCAAACAATCGACGACATCATCCCCCGCTTTGGGCGACAAGGAAGGCTAGTCCAAAAAGCGAGATAAAACTATTGGGTGCTGCGACCACTAGGGGTTTTTAACTACAAGATGTTTCTTATGACCTACAATCCGTTTACCAACAAGTTCCAGATTGTCAAGCCTCCAAACCCCGATTCGCATTACAACCTAGCGGTGAAGATTTTGGGGGGGAGCGTGGGCGAGTCAGGCAAAAGCGCACGCCAATCAAGAGCGTTTTCCGATCGATTATCCATGATAAAGGTTCCTAGCATGTTTCCCCTAAAAATTGGCAATCTCTGGATCAACCTCACTGCAATCCGTACTTTAAGGGTTTTTACCACAAACTACGAGAGCAACCTACTTGTTGTTATTCGCTGGAATAATAACTGTGATAATGACGATGATAGTAGCTATGAGGAATTTGAAGGCGAGGAGGCAAAAGCATTACTTGCCGAATGGGAGAAAGCGTGCGACATTATCCTCCAAAGCTTATCTCCAGTACACCCCGCCCGATCAGCTAGACTGACCCACTGGCGAAACTCCCCTTGACACAAGGGGAATCGCGGATTAGGTTCCTCAATTCGCCTCAGGGCTTTCAAACAGAAACAAGCTGAGGCTTTTTGTTTTTCACAAGCTCTTCATTTTACCATCTCATAATCCCCTTCACATTGAATCAAGCTTGCCTGCTTTTGGGGATTCGTAGGCTCAGATTGTGATGACCAAAACCATAATTGCTGGGTTAGACGTGGGGAAAAACAGTTCCTGCCTCGTAGGGTGGGATGCCGATTCTCCTATATCGAATCCTAAAGATTTTTTCGATTACGAATCAGAATTTATCTGCTTAATCCCCGACCTTGACAGCGTCAACAAGATTATATCGCTAAAACCTTGTAATGGCCAACTAATTGTATTTTTAGAACCAACGGGTTCTGACTCGCGAGTCTGGGTTAATAACCTCAGAGATGCGGGTATAGAAGTACACTTATTCCCCCATAATTTGGTCAATTCTAGCCGATTAGCTCTATGCAACTGGAACGACAAAGACGTTAAAGAGGGAATAGGGAACGGGGAACAGGGAACAGGGGGTTTGGGATGGGGATTTATACCAAAGAGGGAAGAGGGAACGGGGAAGAGGAAACAGGAAAAACTGTTCGCTTTTCCCTCTTCCCTCTTCCCTTATTTGATGAAACATACCACTTATGGAAGTGGGGGTCTCTTACTCCCGGATAGGGAACAGGAAATAGGAAAAACTGTTCGCTGTTCCCTATTCCCTGTTCGCTTCTTCGATGAACACGATGCAGTTGTGCTGTTAGTTTTAGCACAGAAGTGGTTGAGAGAACCAAATTCAGTACAATTGATCGGGCAGAAAGAGCCGATTATTAAAGAGCTTAACGACCTCTACTTAGATGGCGAAAGCTGCAACAAAGTCCTGAATCAACTAATCAACCGCGCAGGTCAAAAGTTACACGTGGAAGCACCAGAAATAGACGATGTTAGCTCAAACCCTACTAAAAATGGAGAAGCATCTCCTTTTTGGGCTTGGATTGCCGGTGAGGTAGTGTCATTGAGGTCGGCGGCGAGATATGCCAAGCGTCTGGCTCAATCTATTGGGTTAGCAGCCAAAAATGGTTTCTCCAAGCAATTAATTTCCTACGCGAAATCGATTGTAGAATGGCAGTTGCGGCGATACCAAATTGATTGTCGAATTCGGGGAATACTACCGCAGCCAAAATTTGCTCGTTACATTCGCATCTTTAACCAATTTGGTGCTGGTACTGACACCCAAGCAATTCAGATTTTTCCGTTTGAGCAGTTTTTAGGCTCTGATGGACAACCGATAATCAAAATTAAGCGCCGGGGGACGAAATCGGGCAAGCCAACTCTAGCGCATATCTCATGTCGTAAGTTTCATTCTGCAATGGGGATGGCTCCAAATCAAACGAGTGAGGGAGAGAAAAAGGGAGAATTTATTAGCGGTTCGGGTGCTTGTCGTATGGCATTGTGGCGATTGGTAAGCACTCAAATCGAGACAAATTCACCCAGCAGTTTGAGAAATAAATTTGGCAAGATGCTGCGACAGTTTCTGGAGCTTGACAAGAACCATCGGGATGAGTTGATGCACGGGTTGCTGACGATTCTGGCAGATAAAACTACAGGTGCGGAAACTTTGGCGGCGGTGAAACGCGCGTTGATTGCATCGGGTAATCCTATGGGGGTCACGATTGCTGCTGGTCTCGATCAAAAAACTCAATGCTAGGTCTGGTTCCATCCGCGAGCAGGTTAAATTCGCGCTGCAAAGGTTGGCGCGATCGCGCTGCGCTGCCAAGCTGGTGAAGTTGCTCTTCAAGCAGTTGGTGCTGGAATTCTGCCAGGGGGGCGCACCGTCCGCAGAAGATGTGGCAAGAGATACTAACGACGTACCTTTCTGGCTTACAGGTAAAGCACTGGCAGCCAGGTTGGGAAAATCAACCGCAAGGTTGAGCGGACTTAAAAAAAGGTTGGGAGAAGCGTTTGCGGATGCGTACGCTCAACTCGACCCCGATGGCTACCGTTGGAAATGGCACGAGCGGAAGTTTTATTATGGGATTGCCCCGGGTGCAGTTGATGACAACGGCTCAAAGGCGCTCGCTGTCTACGATTGAGGCGATTTATGCCATTGCCCAGGGCAAAGATGATGACAACGGCTCAAAGGCGCTCGCTGTCTACAATTGAGGCGATTTATGCCATTGCCCAGGGCAAAGATGATGACAACGGCTCAAAGGCGCTCGCCCACTACAATTGAGGTAAAAATTCACAGCGCGCTGCCCCTCAAATTTTGGAGTGAATCATTATAGTGAATCCCCAGCTATAAATTCATCTGCCATGCCCGCAGGTCATACCAGCGAAGTTCCGTTTGCCCCGCACCCACATCTTCTGTCGAAACACGTAAGTATCTAAACCCTCCCCACAGGTTTAACAGCAAAACCCGCTCGTTAG
>NZ_JBHFNP010000016.1:0-22705 GCF_041929235.1 Microseira sp. BLCC-F43 | reverse complement strand
TGTGCAAGACTTTGAGCGTTTCCTTGGCAGAAGAAATTTGTTCGCTCTCAAAAGAAGAAATCATCCAGCGTAATTTTCACTGAAAGAAAGCGCCAAAATCAGAAATTAAGGAGAATCAAGAATGGATAATAGCTTTCCCCTGGAAAATCCTTCTATCTCTCGCCGCCAGTTGCTCAATTTTCTCACTGGTGCTGTCGTCGCCTCTACTGCCTCTGCTGCACTTTATCCAGTAGCCAAATATTTTATCCCGCCAGATGAAAGCAGCGAAGCAGGAACTATCCTTGCCAAAGATATATTAGGCAACCCCATTCCTGCGAGCCAAATTCTAGCAGAACCAGTCGGAACTCGCGCCTTAGTAGCTGGGTTAGCTGGCGAACCCACTTACTTAATCCTGAAACAGGACGGCACTCTCGACAATATGGGAATTGTCGATAATTGCACCCACTTGGGTTGCACTTTTCCGTGGAACGAAATCGACCAACAATTTCAATGTCCCTGTCACGGTTCTCGTTATAGTGCAGATGGTGCAGTAGTGCGTGGACCAGCACCTCTGCCGCTCAAATTAGTTGGCGTTGCAGTGAAAGACAATGCCATCTGGATTTCGCCTTGGACGGAAATTGATCCGCGCACAGGGACAACTCCTTGGTGGGTTTAACAATTGCCGGACAAAGGCGAACACAAGCACGAACAAAAACATCAGGGTTGTCAATCCTAGCAACAATTATGGCTAGAATTAGTGGTGGTTATTACTGGAGAAAGATTGATGAAATTTACCAATTTATCTCAAATTCAAAAACGTTTGTTCGCCTGGGGGATGTCGAAAGCTAATGCGACCGATAAGAATGCGATCGCACTGATAAATTGCGCGAGTTATTCGACAATGGGAGAGCTAAAACAAGCACTTTTGGGTTCTTTGCAAGGAAAAGTATTAGAAATCGGCCCCGGCGCTGGAGCTAATCTGTCCTATTATCCAAAAGATATTGATTGGATAGGCGTTGATCCGAATCCTTTTATGCACCAGTATCTCGAACAAGAGGCCGAGCGCCAGGGAATTAAGAAGATCGGATTGTACAGAGGAAATGCTGAAGAATTACCTGTCAAAGATAATAGCATTGATAGCGCCGTTAGCACCCATGTTCTCTGTTCTGTTAACAATATCGCTCGCAGTTTAGCAGAAATTAAGCGCATTCTCAAACCCGGTGGCAGTTTCATTTTTATGGAACACGTCGCCGCCGATTGTTACACTTGGACGCGCCGAATTCAGGATACGATTGAGCCTGTTTGGAAAGTCGCGTTTGATAACTGCCATCCTAACCGAACAACCTGGATCGCGTTAGAAAATGCTGGATTTGAGTCAGTCAATTATCAGCAATTTCGCATTTCATTTCCCATCGTCAGTCCTCACATTGCAGGAGTAGCCAATAAAGCACTGGCTGTTAGTTAAGCAAAAACTCAAAAATCAGAAAAATTCTGCAAATTTCTAGACAACATTTCCTAGAAAAACAAAATTGAGATCTTGCACCTGTAGCATTAGCCCGCCAGAGAATAAATTCTCACAGCGAGCAGCGAAAGTCCGTTAAAACAAACTGGTTTGATAGCATTGAGTCGGTTTTAACCGACTTGAGCTATTAGCCCTGCAATAAATTGCAGGGCGGGTTGGGAGACTGATGCCAGATCTGAACAAAACAAACTCTATGATGCGGTGGTGGCGGGATTGGATTGGGCTTAGCGATCGCTCTACCTCCCGCCGCCCTTGACTTGCGATCGCTCTCCTAGCTTCCCAGCAAAATTAAGTACAATTACTCATTTACAACTCCATATTAACCTAATTATATTAATATATAGCTTTAAAAATAAATTACAAAAACAGAATTCAAGGGCTGAAATGAAGGGGTTGATTTATGGGTCAACTATTTAACGAACTTAAACAAGACATTTTGTACCAGCACGGCATGAATGCCTGCCTGAACTGCGGTGTATGCACAGCCGTTTGTCCAGCAGCCGAGTTTAATGACTATTCTCCCAGAGAAGTCATGAACATTGTGCAATCGGAAGATGACGAGCAGATTGAAAAGTTGCTCAAGTCAGACAAAATTTGGTTTTGCGGGCAATGTTTTTCCTGTAAAACCCGGTGTCCGAGAGGTAACAATACTGCCTCAGTAGTTCTGGCATTGCGCCGAATGTCAATTCGTTACGGTTACTTTGCCGAGTCAGAAAAAGGCAGACAGCAATTATTCGCCAAGCGAGTATTTGGGGAAAATATACTGAAACGAGGTTATACCTTGTTAGCTGAAAATATTACGCCTGCACACTTTCCCGAACTGGGAGAAAACTGGGAATACTATTACGAGCATAGAGCAGAAATGCGGCAATGGTGGGATGTGCCGATGAATTTGGAAAATAGCCCAGGTTCGCACCGAGTAATTCCGGAAAAAGACATGGAAGAAGTGCGAGCAATTTATAAGAAGACGGGTGCGCTCGATTTAATGGAAGCCGTTGAAAAAGGCATGGAAAAGAAACTCGGTAGCAAGGCGGAAGTGGAAAAATATTGGCAAACCTGGTTAGAAACTGGCGATAGCAGAAACTCCGAAATCAAAGATAACAAATAAGGAAAAAGTCATGAAATTAGAAGGTAAAAACAAAGCTTGGGAAAGACATCAAAAGCACGTACCAACTGTAGACGAAGAAGGCGGGAAATTGTGGGGTTGCTTCCGTAGCTGTTTTTTACAAAGTGCCGCACCCTACACGGAAGGTATTGCTTATAAGATTTTGAAAAACGATTTGGGCATGGAACTGCGGGAAGCGCCTGGACATACTTCCTGTGGGGCAATTGGATATCACGGGGATGTGTCAAACCTGGAAACGCAAATGGTGATGGCGGCGAGAAATTTTTCCGTTGCCCATCATGAATTAGGTGTCGATAATCTCTTCTCATTCTGTGTCACTTCCTTTGCTAATTACACCGAAATGATTAAACTTTGGGAAGAAGAACCAGAGTGGAGAGAATACACAGAAAAGACATTAAAAGAAACTACAGGTCGGGAATTTTGGATTCCTCGCGTTTCTGGTGGTAGACCTTCTGTTGTTCATGCTTCCGATGTGTTTTTTGCTAATCGGTATAAGCTGGCAGCAAAAGCAAAATATAGCTTGAAGGGAATCAAGGCAGTCGATCACATCGGATGCCATTATGCGAAAATTTTCCCTGGCGAGTGCATGGGTGGGGCTGAATTTCCGCAAGTTTTAGTAGGGATTTTGGCTGCTTTCGGTGCGGAAATAGTTGATTATCCTGAAAGAAGGCATTGCTGTGGCATGGGTTTTCGGCAATGTGCGTTTCCAGAAAACAGAGACTACACCGCAAGTAGTGTCTACAAAAAATTAAAGAGTCTGAAAGAAGCGCAACCCGATTGTAACTTAATCCTCACCAATTGTCCGGGATGTACGGTATTTTTGGATGCCGAACAGGGAACGATTAAAGAAGTTTTGGGAGAAGAGTTTAACGTCAGCATCTTGGACTACGCACAATTGACCGGGTTGCTATTAGGATATGACCCCTTCAAAGATTGCGGATTGAATGCAAAAGTCGTTCCCATTGAGCCTTTGCTAGATAAAATCGGCATTCCTTATGACAAATCCAAGACTGCTGAAGAACGCAGAAGACCATTTTAGATCCCCCCTAACCCCCCTTAAAAAGGGGGGAACAAGAGCCTCAAACACCCCCTTCGTTGTGAAGGGGGATTTAGGGGAATCTTAGTCTCGCTTGTGAAGGGGAATTTAGAGCAGTGAAAGTCCCCCTTGACAAGGGGGATTTAGGGGGATCGTCTCGGTTGTGAAGGGGAATTTAGAGCAGTGAAAGTCCCCCTTGACAAGGGGGATTTAGGGGGATCAAAGTCTCGGTTGTGAAGCGGGATTTAGCCAAGTCAAAGTCCCCCTTGTCAAGGGGGATTTAGGGGGATCGTCTCGGTTGTGAAGCGGGATTTAGCCAAGTCAAAGTCCCCCTTGTCAAGGGGGATTTAGGGGGATCGTCTCGGTTGTGAAGGGGGATTTAGGGGGATCAAAGTCCCCCTTGTCAAGGGGGATTTAGGGGGATCTTAAATCACCTGGTAATTGCAAACAAATCAACTTTAAAGGGTAAAAAAATGAACAAAAAGGTAGTGGTAATAGGTGGTGGTCCTGCTGGAATGGCGGCGGCAGGAAAACTGCAAGAATTTGGGCATGATGTGGTTTTGATTGAGAAGAAAGCCGAAGTTGGGGGACATTTAAACAAGTGGTATAAAGTATTTCCTGACTTTACCGATGCTGCGGAAATCATCGCCAATCTAAAGCAAGGTCTGGGTAAAACACGAATTGTAAATAATGCTACAGTGACTCGAATTAAAGGAATGGCACCCAATTTTAAAGTGACGACTTCAACGGGTGAAGAAATTGATGCGGCGGCGATTTTGGTAGCAACTGGCTTTAAGCATTTCGATGCTGCCTTTAAAGAAGAATATGGATACGGAATCTACGATAATTGCATCACTTCAGTAGAATTGGATGCAATGCTGAAGGCGCAAAGCGTTAAAACCAGAAGCGGAAAAGCGCCGAAGAAAGTGGCGATGGTTCACTGCGTCGGTTCTCGCGATGAAAAAGTAAACAATAATTATTGTTCGCGAGTTTGCTGTACCAATGCGATTAAAGTTGGAATCGAGATTAAACAACAAAATCCCGACTGCGAAATTTACTGCCTTTATATGGATATCCGCGTGTTCGGTCGCGGTTATGAGGAACTGTATCGCACATCGCAAGAAAAGTATGGCGTGCAGTTTATTCGCGGTCGGCTTTCTGAGGCTGGCGAGAAAAATGATGGCAGTTTATTGTTGCGGTTAGAAGATACTTTAACTGCAAAACCGATGCGGTTGACTGTCGATCTTTTGGTTTTGATGGTGGGAATGGAAGGGAATGCCGAGTTAGCAGAGGTTGCAGGTTTAAGTGTGGGTTGCGATCGCTTCTACACCACCGCACATCAGCAATATTCTAATAATGCTTCTGCCAGGGAAGGTATTTTCCTGGCGGGGACGGCAACTGGGCCAAAAGCAATTGTAGAATCCATCACTGATGGGCGATCGGCAGCGGCAGAAATTGCAGCTTTTTTAGCTATTAATAAAGCAATTTTTGCCTCCAGCATCAACGAACAGCTTCACTTAACTAAGGTTTAAACCAATGGCAGCTAAAAAGTTTTTATTTGGTCTGAAGGTCGATCGCCAACTTGACGGCGATAAAATGAATCGGGAATTTGTCGATAAAGTGATAGCTGAAGGTGGTGAAGGTGCTGCGATCGCAAGTTGTATGCAGTGCGGTACCTGTAGCGGCGGCTGTACCAATATTGACCTGATGGATATGTCACCCAGAACCCTGGTTTTAATGGTACAGAGAGGGGAATGGGAAAAGGTACTGAAAAGTAACGCCCTGTGGTTATGTACTTCTTGCTACACCTGTACATCCAGATGCCCGCGTGGGGTGCGACCTTCCGATGTCATTGAGGCGGTGAAAGCGATCGCAATCCGACAAGGAATTCAGAACGATTCTACCCGTTTCAATCAAATATTTGTCGAGTTAGTTCAGCAACGAGGCATCCTGTTTGAACCGGAATTAATGCAAAAATATGGCGGGTTAAAAGCGATGATCGAACAAGCAAAATTGGGAATTCAATTAGCCCTCAAAGGCAAAATGTCGCCATTACCAGCCAAAATAAAAAACCCTGAAAGATTTAGCAAAGCATTAGAAAAGGCAGGCAAAAAATGAAATATTCTTACTATCCGGGATGCAGCCTCCATACCACTGCCAAAGAATTCGATATCTCGACCAGAGTCGTGATGGAAGAACTGGGAATTGAGCTAAAAGAACTTGAGGATTGGTCTTGTTGTGGGGGTTCCGTAGCTGCTGGGGTTTCTCATGACGTTGGTATGGCGATGGCTGCCAGAAATGTCGCTTTAGCTCAAAAGGAAAATCTCGACCTTTTAGCTTCTTGTTCCGGTTGTTACAACAAGTCAGCTAGGGCTGCCAAAGCATTAGAAAACACAACAGAAAAAGATAGAATCAACGTCATTCTTTCAGAGATGGGGATATTTGTTTATGACTACAATATTAGAGTCAGAAATGTTGTAGATGTCTTGGCTAATGATGTAGATATTTCAACCCGCATCAAAAAGCCTTTAACAGGTCTGAAAGTTGCTTGTTACTATGGTTGTCTGTTGACTCGACCCGCAGATATAACAGGCTGGGATTCTCCGGTGTTCCCCATGTCAATGGATAAATTAGCTCAAGCTTGTGGCGCGGAAGCCGTCGATTTCCGGTCAAAAACTAAATGTTGCGGTGGCCCTATTTTGGTATCCAAGCAAGAGGTAGCCTTTGATTTAACTAAGAAACTATTAGATGAGGCAAAATCTCAGGGGGCAGATTGCATTGTTTTGGCTTGTCCGTTGTGTGCCACTAACCTAGAACTGAGGCAACCTGAGATCGAGAAGAAGTACAATGTTTCTGACAATCTGCCAATTCTCTATATTACGGAGATCGTCGGACTGGCTTTAGGAATTAAACCGAGAAAACTGGGTTTAGACAAGCACATCGTTTCCACAAAACCCGTTCTAGCTAAACTGAGTGCATCTGCATAATATCACCGAGAAAAACAACTCCAACTTTTGTAGGGTGGGTTAGCGCCAGCGTAACCCACCCAGCCGAGAAATTAAAGTTGAACCCACCCATTCTTATTGTCAATTGACTCTCCGGATATCGAGCAAAACATTTTTCTAAACAATTTAGCTGAACCTTGCTAGAGGATTCTGTGAGATGCAACGAAAGCACAAAATTAATTTTAGGAATTATATTCGATCCGTTGTGGTTTTAGCACTCCTGATCGGTTGGAGTTTAGCAGCATTCACGGGTTTTTTGTTGTGGTTTGCACCCAGTGGGCGAGGGTTAGGTAGAGTCACTCTTTTTCTAGGGTTGACTAGACATGAATGGGGCGATATTCATTTTTTAATCAGTTTGATTGCATTGTGCGTGACGGCAGTTCACCTCATGCTTGACTGGCGAGCTTTATGTAAATCGATCCAGTACCTCATTGATGTTCGTCGCCCTTAACACCAATGGAACTAAAGCGATGTTGAAACCTCCATAAATTACGCAACGACGAGCCTATCACCTTCGTTTCTGCGTGGATCTTTAGTTTCAAAGCGACGATTTTTCAGAGAAACTTTGGTGTTTGCGTAAGTCCTGACCTCTCGATCAATTACTCATTGGTTTAATCGCGATCGCAATAGAGGAACGCTTATGAAATGTCGAATTAGAAAAACCTTTTCCTGGTTATTGTTGCTCGGAGCATTATTGCTGAGTCTCTCTCTGATGGTGGGAATGTTGACTGTAAAGAGTGCAGCAGCAGCCATTCGACAACAGGAGGAAACACCGGGACAGCTGGTTTATCAGTCCCGGCAAACCCTAAAAGATCCCCATGGAAATAGCTGGATTGCGATCGCATTCAAACGCATTCGTCCTGATGGCAGAACGAGTTTTTCCCTGCGATTAGTAGGTTTTCCCGGTATGGTTGAAATCGATCGCGCTCGACCTCTAGTACTCACTAACTCACTGGGTAAGAAGCTGACTGCCGCTGATGTCTCTAGCAATATTTTCACCGATTCAGCCGTTCCCGAACCTCATGTAGGACAGTACGACCTTCAGCCGTTGCTAGCCCAATTGCAGGCAGAAATTCCCTTGAAGTTGACGCTACCAACCATCGGTGGTGAAGCGATTAATCTGTCGGTTCCACCTTCTTTTGTTCAGGAGTGGAAAACCCTGGCATCACTATGACGTTCAATCTTAGACCAATGTGAACAATTCCCTGTAAGGAATTAATATCATATCCGGTGGCATTGGTAGCGTAAGCAAAGGAAGGGTTTAGAGGCCATCACCAAAGTTTCGACCTAGATCTCTTTCCTGGCTCAACGATTTTTCATAGAAACCCGGTTTCTTTTTGCCCAACTCAGCGTACTCAAGCGGATTCAGATAATCTGTGACTCTCACATGCACATCTGAAAGCAAGATTGTTTTGCATAATGTTTATAGCAGTTTCCCTCTCCAGTTGGTTGTCACAACAATCTAATCTTCTAAGAAAACCGCTATCAGAATACTCGCACAGGCGATCTACTATCTCCTTTTGCCTGTTCACTTTTTCATTTCAGTAATTCGCGCATTAATTTTGGTATTTTCCCCAAGCCAAATCCCTGTTTGCTTTCTCCTAAAGCCCGTTTGCTTTCTCAATTCAGTAATTCGCGCATTAATTTTGGTATTTTCCGCAAGCAAAATGGCAATCTGCTTTCTCAGTTTACCCCTTTGCTTTCTGATTTGAGTAATTTCCGCAATCATCACAATTATCGCTATGTAGCAAAAGCCGTGCAAAATTTGCCGATATTGGCTCAGCTTGCTCGATACCAGTTTCAGATCCAAGCGCGATCGCAATGCTAAAAGCGCTGGTGAGTGCTTGTAGAGGCAAAGCGGCTTCTCGTTAGAGTCGCGTAGTTATCCCGGAGAAAATCGCAGTTTGTACGTAGCATTGTTTGAATCATACTGAATCATGCTTCATCATCACTCAAGATGCACCGCTTCGATTGACAATAATATGCTAGTTCTGGCATATTTAAGACATGAGTTCATCGTTGAAACCAGTTGAATGGGTTGGCAGCTCCCTTGAGGATTTGAAAGATTTCCCAGAGGAGGTTCAGCAAGTTGTTGGCTATGCTTTGTACTTAGCTCAATGCGGTGAGAAGCATCCTGCAGCAAAACCACTCAAGGGATTTAAGGGTGCTGGGGTGCTTGAAGTTGTGGAAGACTTCGATTGAGACACTTACCGAGCTGTTTACACTGTGAAACTTGCTGGCGTAATTTATGTCTTACACGCCTTTCAAAAGAAATCAAAGCAAGGAATCGCTACACCAAAGAAGGATATTAAGTTAATTGAAACAAGGCTTAAACGAGCAAAAGAGCATTACGCAGAAAACTATAGCAAGCAGCAAAAGGGAGAGAAAAATGACTCAGGAAATTAGAGTGCAAGCAAGTAGCGGTAATGTGTTTGCCGATTTAGGTTTAGAAAATTCGGATGAATTGCTTGTGAAAGCTGAACTCGCACGTAAGATCGGCAGCATTATTACTAAACAAAACATGACGCAGGCTGAAGCAGCAGAGCTTTTAGGGATTGACCAGCCAAAAGTATCGGCTCTAATCAACGGCAAGTTATCAGGCTTTTCAACTGTACGCTTGTTTCGTTTCTTGAATGCTTTAGGTCGAGATGTGGAAATTGTAGTAAAAACCAAACCTAAATCTCGATCAAAAGCTCGAACACGAGTTGTTGCTACATGATTTTGGATATTTACAGATCCCTGGGTTATCCCCTTATGCTACCTACCACTAGCAATTGGTGTAATTCAACAGAGACTCAAAACAGCTAGTCTAGACTATAAGAGTTAAGATGTACTGAGCAAGGGTGAAGACATATGTATGAGCAGATGACACTTTGGGACTACCAGGCAACTCTAAGTGGTACAGAAGATTCTATTCCAGAGGGAAAAGTAATTATATCAATGGGTGGAGAAGTAATTTTTTATAAAAATTTCTTTAATGTTAATGAGAGTGATAGATTCTTCTCAGAGCTTTACGCCGACACTAAATGGCAGCAAAATACCATTCAAATCTTTGGCAAACCTACCCGCTTGCCAAGACTGACGGCATGGTATGGAGATGAAGGAAAATCTTACAGTTACTCAGGTATAGAACAGAATCCTGCTCCTTGGACTCCTGCCCTATCTTGCATTAAAGAAAGGAGCGAGAAGGTAGCGAAAGTTAGATTTAATAGTGTTCTTTTAAATCTTTACCGTAATGGTAGAGATAGTGTTGCTTGGCATAGTGATGATGAGCCGGAGTTAGGGCAGAACCCTATAATTGGTTCAGTTAGTTTTGGTGGAACCCGTTGCTTCTCCTTTAAACACAAGCAGATTAAAGAACGCAAAGTTGAGATAGATTTACCTCATGGTAGCTTTTTATTGATGCGCGGTGAAACTCAACATCACTGGCTACATCAAATTGCCAAAACCACGAAGAATGTTAGCCCCAGGATAAACCTAACCTTTAGAATTATTAAGTAGGGAAAACCCTCTACTATGATTAAGCTTGCTTGGCTTTATTGTTCGCTTCTAAATAAACTTAAGGAGTTATTCTATCCTTTAAGCTCATTCAATAACTTCGCCGACTATTTAACGTCACTAAAAGAGCATGTAGCATTACAAAGTAGGATTTTTCATTCTGGCAGATGAAGAACCAACGATTAATAAATCTCGGTTTGTCGCTCTCTGCAATGAACTCATCGCTCGTAACTTAGGCGTTCATTGGGGGATTAACACGCGAGTCACTGATGTTCTAAGAGATGAAAAAGAATTGCCGCTTTATCGCAAGGCTGGGTTAGTTCACGTTTCATTAGGAACAGAGGCAGCCGCTCAATTAAACCTCAATTTATTCCGCAAAGAAACCACAATTGCCGATAACAAACGAGCCGTTCAACTCCTGCGGCAAAACGGCATTCTTGCAGAAGTGCAATTTATCATGGGATTGCCCAACGAAACGCCAGAGACGATCGAAGAAAGCTATCGGATGGCGCGGGATTGGCAGGCAGACATGACCAACTGGAATATGTATACACCGTGGCCTTTCTCGGAACTGTTCCAGGATTTAGCGGATAAAGTGGAAATCCGCGATTATTCTCACTACAATTTTGTCACGCCGATCATTAAACCCGACAACATGACGCGGGAAGAAGTCCTCAAAGGCGTACTCCGCAATTATGCCCGTTTCTATTCGTGGAAATTTATTGAGTATTGGTTTGAAAAAGATCAGTTTAAGCGGCGCTATTTACTCGGCTGTCTTTGGGCATTTGTCAAGACTACTCTTAATAAACGCTTCTACAACTTGAAGCGGGTGAAGCAAAAAGGACTCCACACAGAAATTGAGTTTGGTTTTGATGAATCTAAGATTTTGACTTCCGAACAAATGGCGCAACTGAAACAAGAACGCCCAGCAGATGTAGACTTTGCTGGGACTATTTCAGCTTGTGGGGCACCCAAGGATTTGTCGGAAAGCGATCGCTACACCAAACCACAGCAGCAATATGATGATATTCAGGTAGCTGTGATAGAAGATGACGAACAGACGCGCATCAACCTGCGAGTGAATCTGAGGGCGCAAAATGGGATTGAAGTTGCCAGTGAAGCAACGAATGCAGAAACAGGTTTAGTGTTGCTGGAATCCATCGATGTCGATGTTGCCGTTGTGGATGGCACTCTCCCGGATATGGATTTGGTTAAGTTCATTCGCACTGCGCGTAAAGTTCAGACAAATTCTTACGTGATTCCGTCAAAAATTTTGCTTCTGATTACTCCCAACCAACAAGTGGCGTTGTGTGATGCTGTTGCTGCTGGAGTCGATGGATTTTGTTCTAAAGATGCTCCGATTGAGCAATTAGCAGATGCTGTGCGGATCGTTCATCGCAACGGCAGATATCAAGACCCTGCTCTCGCTCCTCTGGTTCAAACAACAGTAACCACAGGATCAGGACTTACGCACGACGATGCCAGAAACCCGGTTTCTTCATCGATCTCTGGTTGCAAAACCAACGATTTTTCGTATCACCTTAGTTTCTTTGCGTAAGTCCTGAGGATAAAGAACTCTTGAGGTAATTAAACAGAACAATTTCGGCAACAGGGATAACTTCTTAGACTTGACCGATTTCTGGCATTGCGCTTAAGTAGCAGTTGTAAGCTTGTTGACCAAAGCAAACGAGGATGACCTGCTCAATCGAGGTGTTGTTTTCTAGAAATGATTTAATTTGTGCGAGCGCAATCCTAGCCGCCCTCTCCATCGGAAACCCATATATTCCCGTACTGATGGCAGGAAACGCAATTGTACCGATAGAATACTCCTCTGCCAATTCCAAACAACGACGATAACAACTCGCTAACAGTTCATCCTCGTTTTGATTTCCCCCTTGCCAAATCGGACCAACGGTATGAATTACCCATTTCGCTGGTAAATTATAACCAAAGGTAATTTTCGCATCCCCTGTTTTACAACCGTTGAGTTTTCGACATTCTGCTAAAAGTTCTGACCCCGCTGCACGATGAATCGCACCATCCACACCCCCACCACCTAAAAGAGAAGTATTAGCCGCATTCACAATTCCATCGACTTTTTGCTGGGTAATATCTCCTTGAATTACTGTTATTCTGTTAATTACCACGGGATTTTTACCAGATAACATGAAATCATGTTACTCAAACAAATTAACCATAGCCCAAAAATTAGTAAAATTTTAACAAGCAGTCTCAAACGGTCAAAATTAATGAAGTTAAATAAAGTTTCAGATGCTCAGACAGATTTAGAAGCCGAACGCTTGATCGAAGAAGCAGCGTCGACAACCCTGACAGAAGAACAGCATCGTAAAAAGATGCAGCGGCGCAAGGAAGTGCAGGAACAACGCCTGCAAGAGCGAACAACTGAAAAAGGCTTAATTATTGTTCACACGGGGAACGGGAAGGGTAAAACCACCGCCGCGTTGGGGATGGTGTTGCGATCGCTCGGTCACGGTTACCGCGTTGCGATCGTCCAATTCATCAAAGGCGCTTGGGAACCGGCAGAAAAAGCGGTTTTCAGCCTTTGGCCCCATCAGCTAGAATTCCATGCTATGGGAGAAGGCTTCACCTGGGAAACCCAAGATCGCTCGCGGGATACCCAAAAGGCACAACAAGCTTGGGATAAAGCTTTAACCTTTATCCGCAACTCGGATTATCAGCTAGTTTTGCTCGATGAAGTCAACGTAGCGCTGAAACTGGGTTATTTAACCATCGAGCAAGTTCTAGCTGGACTGGATGAAAAACCTGCCGATTCTCACGTTATTTTAACCGGCAGGGGCGCACCACCAGCTTTAATCGAACGAGCGGATTTAGTTACGGAAATGACCCTGGTCAAGCATCCGTTTCGCGAACAAGGCGTTAAAGCTCAACCGGGAATCGAGTATTAACTCAAGTTGCTAGTTATACAACCCTCATTTTTTATTAGGTACGTTGTTGCGCTAGAGCGATCTTATAGCAACTTAAATTGACAACGTACCCACAATGCAAGTAACTAGCAACTTGCGTTATTAGAATTATAAAAACCCCAAGCTCCGCGATTTTCGCGTTCTGGGAAACATTTCGATCGCCATTTATCCTCAATCTCTTGATTATGAAACTGGTATCTGTCATTATTCCAGTCTATAGTGTAGAAGCCTATATCGCAGCTACAGTTCAATCCGTTCTTGACCAAACGTATGACTATTTTGAGCTTCTGATCGTTGATGATGGATCTCCTGACAAGAGCAGAGAAATTTGCGAACAATTCACTGACGCCAGGATTAAAATTATCAGCCAGGAAAATCAAGGAGTAGCAGCAGCTAGAAATAGTGGAATTCGACAGGCAAAAGGAGAGTTTTTGGCCTTTCTAGATGGAGACGATCTATGGCTACCGGAAAAGCTACAAAAACATATTGAACATCTAGAAAATTCACCAAATGTGGGAATTAGCTTTAGCCGCTATGGTTTTATTGATGCAGCCGGGAACTTTTTGGGTATCTTTAAAATATCTCAGATTGAGGGAGTTACACCAGCCCTGATTCTCTGTCGCAATCCAGTGGGCAATCCCTCGTGTACTGTAATCAGACGAGAAGTTTTTGAACAAATAAAATTTCCAAAAAATATTGATAGCCAAGCAGAGAAATATTGCTATTTTGACGAAGAATTACACCATTTTGAAGACGTTGAATTATGGCTGAGAATCGCTATTAAAACTGATTGGAAAATTCAAGGCATTTCTGAAGCCCTAACATTGTATCGGGTTAATCCAAAAGGAGCTTCGACAAACTTGAGCAAGCAGCTAGATGGCTTGTCTAAAATGCTTGAGAAAACATCCTCTTATGCGCCTGATTTGATCGAGCCGTATGGCAAGGTCACCAAAGCCTATACATTGCGAAAGTTTGCCCAGCTGTCAGTGCGTTTACGAGATGCTACTACTGCAAAGAAAATGGTTCACAAAGCTCTATCAACCCACTGGCAAATTATTGTTGAAGAGCCACTGCGTACACTTTTGATATTGGCAGCTACCTATTGTCTATATCTTCTACCGCGCTCGCTCTACTATAAAGTTGAAACCTTAGCCTTGAATACTACAGGAGCTATCCAAAGACTTGTGTTGTCACAAGTGAAAAAACGATCTGGCTAATATCATGTCCGGTGCTTCACCCATAGTTAGGAATGACTTGGGAGAACGGTGACACTCCTGACGGGTCGATATTTTTATTAAGGGTAATTAGGCGGACATCATATAACTGAATATAAATGTTAATCAATGGTCTAAAAACGCCTCGTTTAATATTTACAGGAATTACGCAGCTACACTAAATATGGTGGAACGGTGCCCGATTCTGCTCGCTAACACACCCTACATATAGAGAATTTGGGTAAATCCTGATTTAATTAACCCAGGCATTTTCTTTGCTACTTTATCCCACTAATAACTCAAGTTGCTAGTTATAAGCTTTGACGCTAAAGAAACCGGGTTTCTTTAGCGTCAAACCCACGATTTTTCAGAGAAACCGGGTTTCTTTGTCCTTGGATGTAACTAGCAACTTACGTTAATAGACTTAAACAAAGCTGCTAATTTACTAGCCTCAGCGGTTACGTTATGCAATTGAGTCACACGTTCCTTCCCAACTTTGCCCATCAGTTCCAGTCGATCAATTGGGCATTGAATAGCTTTGCGTATCGCCTCCGTCAAGGCTTCAACTGACCCTGCAGGCACCAGCCAGCCGTGGGTTTGGTCTTTTACGAGTTCTGGAATTCCAGCGACGTAAGTGCTAATTACAGGGCGACCAAGGGCTAAGGCTTCCATCACAACCACGGGCAATCCTTCTGCGAAGCTAGGCAGAACTAAAGTTCGAGAGTTGATGATATATTGCTGAACTTCACTACCAGTTGCCCAACCAGTAATCTTCACTCGTTCTTCGAGGTGATATAATTTGATTAAAGCTTCTAGCTTAGGTCTCAGGTGACCATCGCCAACCAAAACGATCTTAAAGTTTAGACCTTCCCTCGCTAGCTGGTTAGCGGCTTTAATTAATAACAGGTGGCCCTTGTCTTCACTCAGGCGAGCCACACAAACCAAATTTGGCAAATCTAATATTTTTACGAGGGGCTTGCTCAAATAGCTGTCATCGAGTCCACAACGAATTACATGAATTTTTTGCCACTGCTCGCAGTCACATAATCGATAAAGCTGACTTTGGCAAAAATAGCTTATAGCAACAACAAAGGCAGCACGCTTGATTTTTTCTCCAACAGCAAAACCCTCAGCTTTATCAAACTCTACAGGGCCATGAACGGTAAAACTGTAAGGAATTCTCCCCAGTACGCTACACAACATTGCGACAGTTGTTGCTTCGGCTCCAAAGTGAGCGTGAATCTGGGTTACTTTTATTTTTGACAACCAACGTACTAAAACGCAAGCCTCAGCCAAATAGGCGAAGTGCCGCCAGATGCCTCTATCGGAGCGCCAACCGACTTTCCAAGTTAGACTTAACGCCTTTAACCAGGGAATGGGCATTGCGATCGCCATCGCAACTAGATTAAAAAATAATCTTAAAATCCCAACTCCCAACACCACTCTAGTTTTTTCTAATTCCAGCTTGTCTGCTGGATCGACTATTTCCAATTCACCCGAACGAATTGAGAAACGAGCCACCGACAAACCTGTATTTTCCAGAGCCACAATTTCCCGGCGGATAAAACTGTGACTGACTTTGGGATACAAATTAACCAGGTACGCAATCGTCATTTAACTTGAGGGATAAGCAATAAAGTAGTAGTCCAGGGCTTGGTTAAAATGTTCGCAGAATTGTTTTCTAGAAAATGAAGATTCTCCTTGCAGCCATCGTTTCATGGTTGAAACTCGAAGTTGACATTCATTTTCTAGAAAATCAAATATTTGTTCGGGATTAATCCCGTAACAAGAAGTCGATTCTTTTCCAGCTTCAAAGACAATTATCGGTCGGTTTCGCTTAATCGTCTCCACACCACCGCACATGGCGAGATACTCTGCACCTTCTATATCAATTTTGATGAATGAAACAGGAACATCCGGTGGAATAATGTTGTCAAGTCGGTTAGTTTGAACAACAATAGTTTGAATTTGCGGCTCGGGTAGATGGTAAATCCGCCGTTGGATGCCACTGTAGCCTGGGTCATTCACCACGTACTGAAATTCAATCTCACCGCAGCGATGGGAGAGGGCTAATTCATAAATATGAGTTTGAGGAAACCTTCTCCGCAAAGATGCGGCGAGATGAGCAATGGGTTCAAAAGCGAAATGTCTTCCCCGAGGAGCGATCGTCATCATCTCTAAAAGAATCTCACCCCGATGAGTGCCAATATCAATACAAACAGAGTCGTCTTTAAGATGGTGCTTTAAGACTTGAATCGTTTGCCGATCGTAAATGGCATTTTGATCGGTAAAAGCAAGACTCCGGTAAACTCTTCGAGCCACAGGTTCCAGGGGAGTATCTCTAATAACTGACTTAAGCAGCTGCATGACCAACGTTAAAAAAACTGCCATTGATAGATCGCCTGGGATTGCTATAGTTAACTCCAGCCAAGCTTCATCCGCTCGCGCACTATCCCAGGCCATGTGTCTGGCTGAATCAACATACTTACGGACAGAAAACACTCCTGGGTACATTGACAGCGACTCTCCTGAATAAATCGGCGCAAACTGCGTGCAGCTTCACTGTTCCATAAAGCCGCAAGATCGTAATTAAAATCGCGAATATTACCCAGAGGTTTGTCTAGCATCTCGCAAACCTTTACAGAGCCATCACTATAAATAACTCCTCCCAGCGAACCAGCAGCACAGCCACCACCAGAGCGCTTACCTTCCACAATGTCAGAGATAACTTGGCGGCGGACAAAGTTCTTGGCACTCAGCCACTTGGCAGTCAGGTGACCGCCGTGTCCTCGATATCGTCCCTCTGCAATCCGCCGCTCGATAATTTGGTGGGCTTTTTTATAGGCTTCAATATCCACATCGATCGCCTTTGGATCTCTAGGCGTACCGCGAGTAATATTGATCATCCACTCGCCTTCTGGGTGTATCTTCTCTACCACAGCCCCAATTTCTTCAACGGTTTCCTGGTTGGCATGAGAAATTGTTGTGATTACACCCACGTCGAAATGTTTATAGTGTTGCTTGAGCTTGTTCAATTCGATAATGGTGTTGCAGGCGCGATCGTAACCATCACTGATGCGGCGAATGTGGTTATGAACTTCGCCCACACCGTCTAAGGAGACATCCACCCGAAAAGGTGTATCTGGGTTTGCTTGAAGTAAACGTTCAGTTGCAGCAACGATTCGATCGGTCTTATAGCCAGAGGTGGGGATTTGATAGCGAGCTAACTTGGTTTTGCGGCGAAACATTGTGGCTAACTCTACGATATCGTCGCGGTGAAAAGCTTCGCCTCCCGTCAGACTGAGAAACTTGATTTGATCGATCGAATCAGCCAGCTTTTCGTATTCATCAAAGGTGAGAGCATTGCTAGTCAGTTCTCGGTCTTTCCATTCCTCGTTGAACCAACAGTGCCGACAGCGCATCCAACACACATCGGTGACAAATAAGATGATGTACTGGGGTGTCTGAAATAGATTTGCCAGTGTATTGGTTAGACCAGTGTACAGTTCAGCTTTTACGGTTTCGGTATTCATTGTTGCTTCTCCAGAAACATGCTTGCGGTCATCGGGTGTACGTCTGGCGATGTACACATGTAGTTGAGCAGTGCTAGGTTCATGTCATATCGACGCACCCGATTGCTGATATAGGCGCGCTGGTGCAACGGCTGTTGACATTGATCGAGCAGGTGGGCAAATTCGTAGCTATGGAATAGATAGACAATCGGTCTGCCAGTGCGGCGTGCTTCAGCCAGGAGGGCGAGAAACAGCGATCGCATAAAACCCAACCCAGCAAGGTAGAGCATCCCAGACAAAAAAGGCACTCCCAGGCTGCTGAGATTGACAACCCAAATTGGCAATTCCCCCCGACGAAAGGGGCTTTCAACAGCAGGGTGATAGGCACCGCGCGGCGCAAATAGCCAAAGCATTTCAGCCCCCCCGCAGGTCAACAAATCCATCCGTTGAGCGCATACGGAAAAGTCGGCTTGATATCCGTGGGCGATCAGAGCAGATTGAGTATGGCGTGAGGTAGTCATTCGAGGGCCGCGAAAACATCGTGGCCTTTGTCCAGTGGCAGTTGCGATTCGATGGGTTGCGATTGCGATCGCGCTATTTGCACCTGCAACGGTCATGTGGCGATAATCATCGGCTCGGCTGTGATCGAGTCCGTGACAACCGATCTCGTGTCCTGCCTGGGCTAGACGTTGAAGCGGTTCGCTAAACTTTTCGGCTGCAACCGCTGTACAAAACCAAGTCACCGGAAAGCCATGCAGGTCTTTCCGCAATCTATCTAAGACCTCGCTTTGTTCGTCTAAGTCGTGGTCGGGCGCAATCTCCACATCAACTGTTACCAACAATGGTACGGCAACCACGCTATACCTCCCTGTGCAACAGATTCTTCGTCAGCCTGTTTGGCTGTGCTAGGATGTGGCTCGCTAACCAAGGTCCGACTACAAATGTCCGACGCCACAAACGCTGTGGTTCCAGAGCCAGACGAAACAGCCATTCCAAGCGCATCTGGCGCATCCACAACGGAGCGCGCGGCTTATTGCCCGATATAAAGTCAAACAGGCCACCCACGTTCCAAATCAGCGCCACCTTTAACCGGCTTCTTTGGCGGAGTGAAAATTCTTCCTGTAACGGGAATCCGCGTCCCACCACTAATACTTTTGCACCACTGGCGTTCACGCTCTGAACAATTCTGTCCTCATCGGTTTGGGTAAAGTACCCGGAACTATATCCAACGATGCGTACTTTAGGCCACAGGCTGCGTGTACGTTGCACTGCACTTGCCACAACAAATTCATCACCACCCAGGAAGTATAGCGGCACAGCTTTGTCTGCTAGATTTGCGATCGCCAAAGGGAAAAGGTCAGTCCCATTTAAGTCCGGCAGCCAGCCTAGACCCAGCAAACGCGCCGCGAGCTTCATTCCAATGCCATCAAATAACAGGTGCGCGTTATCTTTCAAATGACGACCAAGTGTTGGTTCATTGCATAACAGGTAGTAATTGTTTGCGTTTAAATGAGTTACCACTACGGGTGGTTTTGCTTCTAAACTTATTAGTGACGTTAACCAATCAGCCACCTCATTCACATCACCTGCAATTAGGGGTAAGTCTTGAAAATCAATCGTTTGCATCTCTGGTCAATCCTCATTGCCAAATTATGTACTCACTTGCCAATTACTTCTATATTCCTCTTGACACAAACTATTTATGTGCTTGTCTGAGTTTGCGATCTACCGCAGGCACACCAATGGTGCTACTGTCCACAAGTACTTCCACTTGTTTGCCTATTAACACCTTGCTTAAAATCAGAAGTTTATAGCTTAATTTAAAACTATATATTCTCAAATTTATATCGATCATAAGTTATAACTATATTTTTTAGATCTTAACTTAAATTAATTTTTATAGAAAATTTTTATCCAAAAATACACAAAATATTATAAACTATTTATCAGATGCTTTTCTCGGCTATACTTCACCCAAATGCAACCCGTTGTACAACCAAACAAGAGTGGTAAGAGCAAATGTACATGCAGAGTCAAACTTATATCAGAGGAGATTCCCAGCCACAGCCCGCCAAGGTGACAATTTACGATGTTCCAATACTCGGATTAAGTGAAATACAGTTTGTAAAACTGATGATGGATGAACTTGAGTCAGGTCGTGGGGGCTGGTGTGTCACTGTGAACCTTGACATGTTACACCAGATTACAGATGACATAGAGGTGCGATCGGTGGTGGAAAAAAGTAGTTTTTGCACTGCGGACGGTATCTCTCTGGTGTGGGCGAGTAGAATCCTTGGTACTCCACTACCTGAGCGCGTCTGCGGGTGCGACTTGATTTATAGTCTTACTGATGAAGCTGCTCGTCGCGGTCGCTCCATTTTCTTGCTGGGTGGAAATCCTGGTACTGCCGAAAAAGCGGCTCTTGTGCTGAAGCAACGTTATCAGGGTCTGGTTGTCGCGGGGACATACTGTCCACCATTTGGTTTTGAACAAGATGCCAAGCAGATCGAGGAAATTGCCTCTATCGTTCGCTCTGCTCAACCTGACATCGTATATGTGGGTCTAAGCTTCCCAAAACAAGAAAAGCTGATCGCAAAGATTCGCCACGTCTGTCCCAATGCGTGGTGGATGGGTGTCGGTATTAGCTTCAGTTACGTTTGCGGCGAGTTCAAGCGAGCCCCGCTATGGGTGCAGAAACTCGGATTAGAGACATTTTATCGGGTCACTTTGGAGCCACGTCGGCTGGCGAAACGTTATCTGGTCAGGAATCCACCGTTCATAATTCGGTTGTTAATCTCCTCCTCTTGCGAGCGCTTTCGCAGGTTGTGGCGCAAAAACTCCGCAGGATAGTCAAATTTCTACCCCAATCATCTTGGGATGATGATCGACAGAATTACAGATGCTGCAACCAGCACCAGATAGAATAAAAACAAGGTTTCCTGAAGAAAAAGAGATGTGAAGAGGGCGCTGACTTTCGTGGCAAAGGGCGTATTGGCATGGCTCGACATCAGGAGATGTTCGCGTAGGTCAATGTTCTCCATTTTGTCCGACACAAGCGCCTCTTCGATTCTTTTAGCCTCTTGCTCGTTCAAGTTGATGAAAGTATTTTGAAAACCATCCAGAATCCAGAACAAGAGGATTGGCAGGTGGATGATAATCGTGAAGCGCAAAGGACTTAGATCAACTTTGTCTGAGGTGACCAATGCAACGGTGGCAATCCAAACAGTAGCGCACCAACTTCGGGTGGTGACAGATTGCTTCTTGTCGCTCAGTATCCAGCTATAGTAATGGTCGAGCTGTTTTTCGAGCAGATCGCGTTTCTCCATATGAAAGATTTTTTACTTTCTATTTGCCATCTAAAATCTGAAATCTGCAATTCTTCTATCTACTCCAAACTTGCTCCTGGTAGTTAGCCTTGCACATCCCTAAAATCCGCTGGTCGTTCTCGCTGACTGTGGCTATCCGTTGATAGTCTTGCAAGTTAACTGTCAGCGGGAAGTTTATCGGGTCATCGCCATTGCCAATGCGGGGAAAATCCCCAAGGGCGGCAAATTCATTGGATCGGTTTTCGGGGGGACTAGAGTCAGCAGTTTCTGCGAAGGGATTATTTACCATCAGATCTAACTTCTTCGACGCCAGCCTGCCGTGAAAACAATTAAACTCTGATTGCGGCATATAAACTGCGCCGATTACCCGACCCCGACGCACCTCAAACACCATATATTCTTTGCCAATTTCCTCTGACTGAGAAGATTGACCGTACAGGTAAACGCCATCAGGGGTTTGATTGTTTGGGGTAGCTTGAACAACTTGAGCTTGATGGTTATTGGTCAGTGCGGGGGTAGCGTTGCCCGCCCCCACGCCGACGAGCAACATTAGACCTGCGAGCGGGAGTTTCAAGCAGCTAGATGGCATGGGCCGATCTAAAAAAGAGTTAACAACAGACTTAAACATTGTTTTCCCCCCGCTGTTTCTAAATGCACTCTGAAATAGGTCTTATTTACAAATTAACTCACTATTTACGCAGTACGATTCGCGCTACAGGATGAATCGATGGCATGAGATTAACTTTTGTTTCGGCCGCGATCGCCCTTGGCTGCTTAAATAAATCGCCCCCTCGATGCGAGGAGGCGATATCTTCACCAGCAGACGTCATATGTTTATGACGATCGCGGTTGTACCTCTCGACTCTGATTGAATACAGTCGCGTCACTAAATATTTCCGAGTGCGGTGAAATTTTGTTACAATTCTTTACAATACGAGCGGCGATTGGTCATGGGCGATCGATATGGAAAAGGCAGAGGATTTGCTTTCCCTCTCCCTTTTGCACCTGGTTTAAGACTTTGCGGCTGACGGTCAAGCTTCTTAACCTGCCAGGTATTCCCGCAGGTTGGCACTGTGACGCCGCAGGTGGTCGAGGGCTGGGCGTTCTAGTTGGCGCACTCGTTCGCGGCTATGGCTTTTACCTCAAAGACAAATAAACCTAGGGACCACCAGCTTATTTTTCTTAATTTTACTATATTTCTACATAGCTATAGTACAAAAAGTTCAACTCTACCTCGCATCACGCCGCCATTCATCCCACGCTGCCATCCCCCCAACCCCCCTGGGGGTTGGGGGGATGGGGCTTCTGGCGAGCTAGCTAAAACAAAAAACTATTTTCCAGTTCACTGGAGTTGTTTAACTAAATAGCTATACTAATTTATAACGAACTATAAATATAATCTCCAGATGGAAACTCTCTCCCTCGGTTGTGCAAGACTTTGAGCGTTTCCTTGGCAGAAGAAATTTGTTCGCTCTCAAAAGAAGAAATCATCCAGCGTAATTTTCACTGAAAGAAAGCGCCAAAATCAGAAATTAAGGAGAA
>NZ_JBHFNP010000159.1:0-51419 GCF_041929235.1 Microseira sp. BLCC-F43 | reverse complement strand
GTAGGGACACGGCGTCGTAAAACTTTGGATTTAACCGCAAAACCTATGGATGCCGTGTCCCTACAAAAAAACCCGATTTCTGGAATCGTCGATTGTAGGGACACGGCGTCGTAAAACTTTGGATTTAACCGCAAAACCTATTGATGCGGTGTCCCTACAAAAAAACCCGATTTGGTGATATCTGTTTTTTATGAACGATCAAATTTGGATGATTCCCGCTAACTGGCTAGATTGGCTCGCTGTTTTCGGCTATATTGCCGTGACTGTTTTTATCGCGTGGCGCGTGTTTACGACCAAGCCAAAGTGAAAGCTATTGACTCAATTACCAAAGCTGTTATACTTCAGACGGTCATAACCTGACAGAAAAGGTTACTCAGGAAAAGACTAGCAATTAGCAATTAGCAATTAGCAATTAGCACTATCTATGACCGCAGCAAGTATATGTTAACTCGGAGCGATTGGTATCATTATCGTAAACTCCGATCCCTCTCCTTCCACTGAGGAACAAGTTAAACTTCCCCCATGTGTTTCTTCCACTATCTGACGACTGATTGATAAACCTAACCCCGTCCCTTTCCCGATAGATTTAGTTGTGAAGAACTGGTCAAATATTTTGGATTTTATTTCATCTGATATCCCTTTGCCGTTATCTTTTATCTTAATTACCACACTAGGCTCGGATTCGGATAATTCAGTTTTGATAGCGATCGTGTTAGGCGCGGCTTCAATTTCGGTAAACGATTTACCTTGATTTGATTCTTCTATCGAATCGATTGCGTTGACTAAAAGATTCATAAACACTTGATTCAGTTTTCCCGGATAGCATTTGACGGGGGGAATATCTCCATAGTCTTTGATTGTTTCAATCCCTGGACGTTCGTTATTAGCTTTGAGTCGATGTTGTAATATCGTTAAGGTACTATCCATGCCTTCATGGATATTAGCTAATACTTTATCCCCAGTATCTCCTCGGTAGAAAGTTCGCAGAGAATTGCTAATATTACGGATTCGTTCTGCGCCAACTTTCATCGATGAAAGCATTTCGGGTAAATCTTTTAAGAGATATTCTAAATCTATCTCTTCAGCATTTTCCTCAATCTCTGACCCCGGATTGGGAAATTCTTCTTGATACAGTCGTAAGTGATTAATTAAATCATTTATTGCTTCAGTCGTTTGTTCGATATTACCTGAAAGAAAACCAATTGGGTTATTAATTTCGTGGGCTACACCCGCCACCAACTGGCCCAGTGTAGACATTTTTTCACTCTGGATCAGTAAGAGTTGGGCTTGTTGCAACTTGTTAAGGTTTTCTCTAACTTGTTGCACCTGGTTAAGAGTTCTGATAATAGTAATTACCAGATCTTCAAAGTCTATTGGTTTGGTGAGAAAATCAAAAGCGCCGCAGTGCATCGCCGTTCTAATATTTTTCCAATCGCTATAAGCGGACATGACTACGGTTTTAATCGTGGGGTCGATTTCGGCTATTTTAGCTAGTAAGGTGAGGCCATCCATTTCGGGCATGTTGATATCTGTCGCCACCATTGCTACAGAGCTATCGCTCTTGAGTATCTCTAACGCTTCCTTACCATTCGAGGCAAACAGCAACTCAAATTCATTTGACCGAATATTTTTTTTCAATCGCTGTTTGAGCAGGCGTTTTAAATCTATTTCATCATCAACAAATAAAATTTTTGCGGTTTTCATAAGCGATGGGGGTGAAAGAACGATCAATTTGTTAATGTCAGTTATACTATCAAGATTTTTGTCAGCTAGCCAAAAAGCTCAAGTTCTGCCATGAAATTGACAACGGCTGCACCTTCGAGGGGGGGAGAGAACAGGTAGCCTTGTCCGTATTCGCAGCCGAGGGCGCGCAAGATGTCGAGTTGCTCTTGCGTCTCCACCCCTTCGGCAATCACATCCAACTCCAGGGTGTGAGCGAGGGTGATAATAGTGCGGGTGATATCTAAGTTTGTCTCCTGCTGTTCGATGCCGCTGATAAAAGAACGGTCGATCTTTAAAGTATCGATGGGAAAAGATTGCAGGTACGCCAGAGAAGAATAACCCGTGCCAAAATCATCGATGGACAACTGGATCTGCCGTTGTTTCAACTGATCTAGCACTGCTGTAGCTTCTGACTCCTTATCCATCAAAATGCTCTCCGTAATCTCCAGCTTTAAGTGTGACCCGCTCAACGACAGCGAGTTTAGAATCTCGTCAATTGACTTTAGCACATCTGGATTCCATAACTGAATCCCAGACAGGTTGACGCTGATGCTGAGAGGCAAACGTTGAGAAAATTGCTCTTGCCAAACGCTTAACTGTCGGCAAGCTTCCGACAAAACCCATTTACCCAGGGGGATAATCAGTCCGGTTTCTTCTGCCAATGGAATAAACTTCTCGGGGGAAACCCACCCCCTCCCAGGATGCTGCCACCGCACCAGCGCTTCAAAACCGACTATTTTGCCCGTGGAGAGCGAGACTATTGGCTGATAGTTGAGGTGAAACTGTTGCTGTTCAATTGCCCTTTGCAAGTCAGCTTCCAACTGGAGGCGTTCCAGAATGCTTGCCTGCATCCCTGTATCAAATACAACTATATTTGGTTTTCCAGGCATTTTGGCATAATTCATTGCCGTGTCGGCTGCGCGCAAAAAGTCTTCGGGTTGATTATAGTCGATGGTGCTGTTAACAATACCAATATAGATATTCGAGGACACCACACACCCGTTGAGTTTAAACTGAGTTCTTAGCACCTGACGCAGTTGCTCGGCCTTGTTTTCAGCTTGTTTGAAGTTTGGCAAATCCGTGAGCAAGATAGCAAATTCGTCTGTGCCACAACGAGCCACCATATCTGTCGGATCTGTGTAGGTTTCTAGACGACGCGCTACTTCTACTAACAGGCGATCGCTTAAAGCATGACCCAACCCGTATTTTACTGCTTTAAAGCCATCTAGACTCACACATAAAACCGCGAATAAACTATTTTTCTGCTCTCTGCACTGGATACACTGGCGAATGCGACCGAGAATATAATTCTGGTTGGGTAAACCCGTCAGTGGGTCGTAAAATGCTTCGTATCGTAATTGTTCAAGTGCTTGTTGCAGCTTTTCCTTTTGTTCTCTAATTTGTTTGACAAAATTTAGAGTTTTGTCTATAGTAATTTCTAAATCTTGAAAATCTATCGGTTTGGTTATAAAGTCAAACGCGCCTCGGTTCATCGCTACCCTAATCGTCGGTATATCCCCATAAGCAGACAGCACCACCGCTTTGAGAGTCTGGTCAATTTCGGGCAGCCTGGTCAGTAAGGTTAACCCATCCATTTCCGGCATATTGATATCGGTCAAAACCATATCGACCGCATCTTTTGTTTCTAGTTTCTTTATTGCTTCTACACCATTCTTAACAAAAATAAAATCCAATTGTTTAGCTATAATTTTTTTTCTAAACCGCTGTTTAATCAGCCGCTCTAAATCGGTTTCATCATCTACAACTAATATCTTAGCAGGTTTCATAAGAAGCATACAATCTCAACAAAGAACTCCTCTACAAACTCCTATAACACTATTATGCTACGACCAGCGGTGATATCGATCACTCAAGGTTAATTTCAAATAGAAAGAGTTGATTTATAAAGTTAACGTAAACTTGCTACAAACCTAACTGGATATACTTTTCCAGCATTCGACTTGTCAGAAGAATGATTATACTTTGGCAAAGGTGACACGCAAAAAAACAAAGGGCGCTCCGAAAAATCGTGGGTTTAGAGTCGCGAGATTGACGCAGAAACGGGGTTTTTGGCCCCGCGTGCTAGAGTCCTGTGATTATACTTTTGCAAAGGTGACGTTACAAGAAGCAGATAATTTTTAAGTTAACTTAATAAATCAACTTGAGGAAAAATCAGGCAGACAAACTGATGATGAATTCGGTATACTCTCCGAGTTCGCTTTCCACGTTCAAAGTGCCGCCTGGATGCCCTACAATAATGTCATAGGTTAAAGATAAACCCAAGCCGGTGCCTTCTCCTGCTGGCTTAGTGGTAAAAAAAGGATGGAAGATTTTATCTATTAGATCGGGTGCAATTCCGATGCCGTTATCGCGGATGCGGATTTCTACAATTTCCCCTTTGTTTTGGGTTTTCACCCAAAGTGTGGGGGTAAAGACTTCACCAGAGTTACCCATTTGTGCCTCAAAATGCTTCTGCTTCGCCTCGACCGCATAGCAGGCATTGTCGATAATATTGATGAAAGCACGGTTGAGATCGGCGGAGACTACATTCACTTGACCAATAGAGTCGTCATAATCTTTGTTAATCGTCACGTTAAAGTTGTTATTCTGAGAACGCCTGCTGTGATACGCTAGCTGCACCGCTTGGTCAAGTAGAGCATTGAGGTTGGTGGGTTGGCGAGTATTGCTGTCAGTCCGCGCGTGCTGCATCATGTTGTGAATAATGCGGTCAGCTCTTTGACCGTGCTGTTGAATAATTGCGACATTTTCTTTAATATCGCTTAAAGTTTCTTTGGTGTAGTTTAGGGTATTGGCATCGAGAGGTTCGGCTTGGTTTTCAATTTCTGCAAGCAATTCTTCGGCTAACTCTACTGATAATTCGGCAAAATTATTCACAAAATTGAGGGGATTTTTGAGTTCGTGAGCAACCCCTGCGGTTAAAGTCCCCAGAGAGGCGAGTTTTTCTTGGGCAATAATTTGCTTTTGTGCGGCTTTGAGTTCAGCAGTTCTGGCTGCGACTTTTTCTTCTAAAGTGTGGGAATACTCTGCTAATTGGGTGTATAGCCGTGCATTTTCCAAGGAAATAGCGGCTTGAGAACATAGAAGCTGGAGAACTTCGATGCGCGATTTTGTAAATGCTCCCACCGCTAAGTTATTTTCCAAATACAGAATCCCTTGCAGTTTAGATTGATACAAAATCGGCAAACAAAGGATGGATTTCGGCTGACATTCTTGAATATAAACATCTGCATTAAACGGTTCGGTAACCATTGCGTTATTTAAGACAAGATTCTCTTGAGTCCTCTTAACGTAATTGATGACGGAGCGGGGTAAATCGTCACAGGTGGCGACGGGAATAGATTGTAAAACTTTGACGACATCATCCGTAGCGGTTGCCGATGCTTCGATATAGAGTTGGTCATCTTTTAGCAGCAGAAGAAAGCCTTTTTGAGCGGCGGCGTTTTCCAGCAGGATTTTGATTAACTGGGAGAGCAAATTTTCCAGGATAATTTCTCTGGCTATGGCTTGAGAAGATTTGACAAATGTGCTTAAGTCGAGAAAATCTCCGAACCTGCTATTGGTCGTCGTTGCCGCCGTAGTGGTTTTAACATCTAATTTCTGAGATTCTACTGAGCAGGATTGTGCTGCTAGGAAAGGATAGTTTGATTCTAAGGCTTTGACTTTAGCTATGGCTCCCCAGCGCATATAGGCATAATAAGCCTTGGTGAGGTATGCCTGAGCAATTATCTCTTTGTCCAGGGATTGATAAAATTTTCCTGCCAATTCATAAGCTAAGGCTTCTTCGTTAAGATAATTGTTAGCTGCGGCTCCTTTAATCGCCAGATCGTAATCATCGATTGCTGCAAGTTTATTGCCTAAAACCCGCGCTTTTTCTGCTTCTACTAGATCGTACTTATGCTGAAAGTTCATTGGGGCATGGTACGCCCATTGCTGCATTTTTTCCTGATTCGATGCCAACTTTTCTAAATATAGGCTTTGCTGACTTGCTTCAGCATGGGGATAGTGAGCTAAAAGCGCCAGAGACTGATAGAAATTACACTGGGCAGAAATCAACAATCCCGATACAGATTGGAGGTAGGATTCTGCTAATTGGGAATTGGCGATCGCCAATTCCGGCTGCTCGAACAAATAATGAAGCATCGCTTTAGCCAAATAGACATAAAATAGCGTCGTTCCATTCTTTTGTTCGGTCAGAACAGGAATCATCTCCTGCTCGTTAAACGCCTCACCCATTAGCAATACTGGCTCCTGAACTTGACCCAGTAAATTGAGAATTAGTTGTCTGCCAATCTGACCATATACGACGTGGTAATAGAGCCGTTGCTTCTTGAATTCATCAATGTAATGGCGATGTTTTTGCTCCAGAATTTCCAGGGATTCGCCCACAAAAAAGCTGTGCTTACAATAATTCAAAATCGCGTAGCCCCCGTACACGATTTCTCCAGATTCCAAACCGCAAGCATAAGCCACGCGCAAAGGATTTAAGGTTTCTCTAACCTGTTCTTTCCAGAACCTGGCATAACCATTAAACCCATTCAAGATGAACGCTTGTAGTTCCTTGGCATGGAATTTATCCAAAAGTTTCAAAGACAATTGACCATAGCGATACCCTGCATCAATCTCATTCAGCGAACCGCATAGAACCGATCCATAGTAAACATAGACCTTTGCAGCTTCCGGCGAATTCCCATATTTTATGCAGAGATTTGTCATTGTAAGCAATATGCTTGCCAACAGCCCTGGATTTGCTACATAAGCCGCATTAGAAATCCTAAGCAGAATCCACAGAGCTGCAATTTTACCAGGGTCAGTCATTTCGGGAAGGTTAATTAACTCCTCAATCTGCTCAACTTGTGGCGGTTCATTTTCTAACTTGACCCCCAGCATTTCTATCACCGATAGCCCAGTGTCCAAGGCGTTCTGCATTTGAACTTGGGCGATGTAAACCTCAACTTTCACTCTGTAAGCTTTAACCCGATCGAGGAGGTTTTTGGCTTGAGTCAAGATAACATCTAACAGCGCATGACTTCGCTCAAAGTTGGTAGTGAGATACTCTGCTTCTGCTGTGGCAAGATGGAGATTTAAAGTCAAGTCATATTGATTCTCCCAGCTATCAGACGCGAGCAATTCCAGTCCTGTATTGAGATAATTAGCCGCTGGTTTATAGGCGGATGCTGCTTTGGATCTCTTGCCTGCTATCCAATTCAATTGAGCTAATTTGTATTTTTCTTCCTGCTGGCTAATTGTGTCAATTCCGACATTTAATTGATTGACAATATCAAAAATGTTTTCCTCTAGGTTTTCCTTGGGAGTATTTTCCAGGAGCAATCGACCGATTTTGAGATGGGTTGTTTTCTTTTGTTCGTTTGGAATCAGTGAATAGGCTGCTTGCTGCACTCGGTCATGCAAGAATTTATAACCCACCTTAGGGATTTTATATTCTATTATCTCTACTGTATTTTCCTCAGATCTTGCACCTTGAGGCAGAGCCTCAGTATTATCGTTCCCAGGTTGAACCTGGGAACGAGATCCTGGAGGCAGAGCCTCCCGTGGTGCAAGATGTGAGTTTTCTGACTCATCAAACACTAAAGGGATTTTGTAAGCTTCGCTCAAAGGTAAGATTAACCCGGCTTGTAAGGCTGAATAAAGTTCGCTGGCTGTAACCGAGGGTGATTTTTCATTCACAATTGAAAGAACATCTAAAGTAAACCTGTCTCCCACGCAAGCTGCCAGCTTTAGTACTTCTTGGGTTGATTTTGGCAGTTTTTCAATGCGAGAAGCTACCAGTTCCACCACATTTTTATCGGTAATCCCAATCGCCTGAATTTCCTCCAAGCTCCACTGCCACGAAGCACTATTAAAGTCAAATGTCAAGAGTTTTTCTTGATAAAGTGCCTGGAGTAACTGCATCAAGAAAAAGGGATTGCCCCCGGTTTTATTACAGAGTAATTCTGCCAGTTCGATGACTCGTTGGCTGAGAAACCCGGTTTCTTGAAGAAACCGGGTTTCTTGAAGGGTGTCGGCAATTAACTGAGTGACATTGTCTAAATCTAAGGGTTGCAAAACAATATTATTAACAACCGTACCAGCCTTTTTAATTTCCTCTACAGTTTGAATCAAAGGATGGGTGGAACTTACTTCATTATCCCGATAGGCACCAATTAATAATAAATAGTTGCTATCCAAGTCAGACATCAGCAATTGCATTAAGTTCAATGTTGCTGAATCCGCCCATTGTAAGTCGTCCAAAAAGATAACTAACGGATGCTCTTTTTGGGTGAAAACTCGGAGAAATTCAGCAAATACCCGATTAAAGCGGTTTTGGGATTCTGTTGGCCCTAGTTGCGGCAATTCTGGCTGCTTGCCAATAATCAATTCTAATTCGGGAATTACATCAATAATGACTTGACCGTTAACGCCTAAAGCTGTTGATATTTTACCATGCCATTGTTGCAATTTTTCAGCGCTTTCTGTCAGTAATTGGCGCATCAAATAGCCAAAAGCTTGTGTTAAAGAAGCATAAGGAATATTTCGTTTAAATTGGTCAAATTTGCCAGAGATAAAATAACCCCGTTGTCTGGTAATCGGTTTGTTAATTTCATTGACAACGGCAGATTTGCCGATGCCAGAATAACCAGAAACTAACATCAGTTCGCTGGCTCCTTCAGCAGCGCGATTAAAGGCGGATAAAAGTAAATTTACCTGCTTTTCTCGACCATATAATTTTTGGGGAATCAGCAACTGACTCAAGATATCTAAGCGTCCGGGAATAAAATCGGTAATCTCGCCTTTGGTTTGTGATGGGTTGAGACAAATTTCTAAATCCCCTAAGATTCCGGCGGCACTTTGATATCGATCTTCGGCATTTTTTGCCATCAGCTTCATCACTATTTCTGATAAGCTTTGGGGAATGTCTGGATTGAGTTGCTGCGGGGGGATTGGTTGTGTAGCAATATGGCTATAAACTAACTCTAAGGGGTCATGGCTCTGAAAGGGTAATTGACCTGCGAGCATTTCATATAAGGTGACGCCAAATGAATAAAAGTCTGTGCGATAGTCGAGGGTGCGATTCATTCTCCCTGTTTGTTCGGGAGACATGTAAGCGAGTGTGCCTTCTACAATATTGGGATTGCTAAATTGGGGGGTTTCTTTATTAAGGCACGAGGCGATGCCGAAGTCAGTTAATTTAACAATACCCGTTTGAGGATTGATGATGATGTTACTGGGTTTAATATCTTTATGAATAATCTGGTTTTGATGCAAATACTCTAGGGCTTTAGCGAGTTGGATGGCTATGTTTAAACAGGTTGTTATAGAAAGTTTTTCTGTTTGCAACAATTTTGATAGAGATTCGCCGCCGAAGTCTTCTAAAAGCACTCCTAAACGATTGTTGAAGGTTTCGAGGCTAATAACTTTAACAATGCCTGGATGGTTTAAGTTTTTGCGGATTTGATATTCGTGTTTGAGGCGGGTAATCGCTTCGAGGGTGGGATATTCGGCTTTGAGGATTTTGAGAATTGTTGGCTTTTGGTCGGTTGGGGTTTGTACCCGATAGACAATAGTTTCTATGCCTTCGTGCAGAGTTGAATCGATGTGGTAGTTAGAGACAGCCAGCATAGGGGTTCGCTAGAAGTTAGATGACGCATAATTATGCTGGCATCTGATACCTAGCTCAACCACAGGGAAAATACGCGATCGCACGGGCATCTATTGTTACCATGAGGGAATGCGATCGCGTAGGAATTCTGACGACTTAAGTCGCGCCTATACAAACAAAGTCTGCCTACGCAGACTTATAATTTCCTACTACGCTCAGTTCCCGTTCGTTGAACGGATGTTCTAAGCTGAGAATGAGATTATTTATCTCTTGTTCCGATAACACTTTATCCCCTGCTTTAGCATTTATCTCTGCTTGTTCGGGAGATTTCGCACCGGGTATGGCTACGGGTTTTAATGGATGGGAAATGGCAAAGCGCAAAGCTGTTTCAACCATATTTTCTCCGGGTGGCAATGCTGCTTTGATGCGATCTACTGTGGCAATTTCTTGCTCGTATTTTGCCTGGGTTTTTTCTTTTTTGTGCCACTTGGAGCGAATCGTATCTTTAAAAACTGTATCGGCAGAATATTTGCCGGATAGCAATCCCTTTGCCAGAGGCCCGCGCGCTAATACGGCTATACCATGCTCTTGACAATAAGGCAGCATGTCTAATTCAGGCTGGCGATTTAATAGGGAATAGTCAAATTCCACGACTTTACAGGTGTTATTAACATTGAAGCGTTTGAGGACTTCAAAATCGTTGGTCGAGATGCCGTAGGCGCGGATGTGACCTTTTTGTTTCAGCATTTCAAACGCTTCTAAATAAACGGTCGGATCTTCGATATCGCCTTCGTGACAAAGGGCGACATCTACCCAATCAGTTCGCAAGCGATAAAGGGAAGCGTGCAAGCAGAGGCGAATTGTATCAACAGATTTCGGCAAAACTTCGTCGTTGCGTCTGCCCCAACTGCCAATTTTTGTGACTACATAAACTTGTTCGCGAATCCCCATCAGGGCGAGTCCTAAACGCTCTTCAGATAATCCTTGGGGAATGCCATAAGCTTCGGCAGTATCAAACAAATTTACGCCATTGTCGAAGGCACTAAGGATGGTTGCTAAAGCCGTTGCTTCTTCCACTTCGCCCCATTGATTGCCGATATTCCACGTCCCTAAACCGATAGCGGATACCTGCCAACCTGTTTGACCAAATTCGCGATAAAGCATGGAACCTCTTTTTTGTGAATGATTGGGAATTGCTAATTGCTAATTGCTAATTGCTAATCGGTAATTGTGAGCTAAGTAAATAACTATTGACTGTTAGCGATTAGCACTTGATCTATTACCTATTACCCATTACCTATTACCCAGAAATATTCATCGCTTGCAGCATGGGCGATCGCCCTGCCAAAGGATAATGGATAACGCTGACGCTTCCCTGCCGCAGTTGCAAATTGCCAATTTCATCGCAATTCATGCCTAATACTTGACGTATGAGACGCTGAATAATATAGTTACTACCCAGGACTAAACCAGTTATCAATTGGCTGGAGTTGGTAGTAAGGGAACTGCGGGTAGTAATAGCTTGTTGCCAGACTTGGGGAAAGTCGTCTCGCAACACTTGTAACTGCACGGTTGTGGGATGGTATTGCAGAATTGTATTTGCGATCGCCTCCGCTTCATCATCAGTACCGCTAATGCTAAAGTCGATCGATTCTGTTTTCACCAACTGCGCTACCCGCCGCATCTGTGCCTTATTTCCACTGGGTACAAGCAACAAACGCAATCCTTTAGGATCTGCTTTGGTTGGGGGCAAAATCTCGCCCAAGTGGGTGGTGAGATTCAAAGCTTCTAATTGCGCTGGCGCTTGGTAACCATCGGGGAAATTGAGGATACTAATACCGCAGTTAGATTGCTGGAGAGCATGATATCTTTCGGGCATTAAACCCAGCGCTGTGGCAATTAAAGCCCGGATTGTGCCAGAATGACTCACGATTAAGAGAGTTTGATTGCGATGATGGGGCAGTATTTCTTGCCAAAATTTTTGGGCGCGGGAGTACAAATCCAGGACGGGGAAAAAGGACGCGGGGAGATGGGGACGCGGGGACGCGGGGAAGTTTTCAGTCAACCTCGACCCGTCTTCTTGGTCAGAATCAAAAGTTACCATGCGAAATTCGTGGGGGCGCTGTCTCCAGCAGCGATAGTCTTGGGCAAATTTTTCTTGCACTTCGCGATGTAACAAACCCTGCCATGCGGGCAAATCAATTTCTCGCAACGCATAAGTGCTGTGAATTTTATTTAGTTCAATTGCAGGTTCCATTACCCCTAGCATTTCCCTGGCAGTTTCCTGGGTTCGTTTGAGGGAACTGGTGTAAACTGCATCGAAATTTATGCCCCTCAAAAAGCTTCCTGTTCGACGCGCCGCACTGCGACCGATTTCGGTTAAAACTGATTCATCGCTACTACCTTGATGGCGACCTTGAGCGTTGAATGTACTCTCACCATGGCGCACGAGAATGACGCGAGTACCCAGGTTTAGGCGGAGCATTTGTTGCCGTAAATTGCCTGCAAGTTCGTTAGACTTCAATTGCATAAGTATCTCCTTCGGGGCGAGTGCTGTTGTTAATTGCGTTCTGCATTTGATACAAAGCTGCGTAGCGACTTTGCAGACCCATGAGTTCTTTATGAGTGCCGCGTTCTATGATGCTTCCTGACTCAACGTAGAGGATTAAGTCTGCATTTTCAACTGCTCTGAGATTGTGAGAAATTAGAAAGGTTGTTCGCCCTTTAGTAAGTCGATTCAGTGCTTCGCTAACAGCGCGATCGCTTGCATTATCGAGTCCGGTGGTCGGTTCGTCAAGAATCACAATTGGAGACTGACGGATAGCAGCGCGAGCGATCGCAATTCGCTGCCTTTGACCGCCGGATAAATTTGCCCCCCGCTCGCTTAAAATTGTGTCGTAACCTTCAGGTAGATCCATAATAAAATCGTGGGCATTGGCGAGGCGAGCCGCTGTTTCTATTTCTCGATTAGATGCCCCTAATTTACCATAAGCAATATTTTCCCGGACGCTGACAGCAAACAGCATACTGTCTTGTAAAACCACGCTAATTTGCTGTCTTAAAGAGTCGAGCGTATACTCGCGAATATCCTGTCCGTCGATTAAGATCCGACCCGCAACTGGATCGTAAAGGCGGAGAATTAAGCTAATTAAGGTTGACTTGCCGCTACCAGAAGGGCCAACTACCGCCACTTGTTGACCTGGTTGAATGGCAAAGTTAATGTCTTTTAAAATTTCCCGTTCCGGTTCGTAACCAAACGAGACACCTTGAAAACGCACCGCACCATAAAAAGGATGCGCTTTTTTTGCCCCTGGTAAGTCGCGCACGCGAGGTTCGTATTCCAAAATATCAACAACTCGCTCGCCGGAAGCTGTAGCTTTGGCAATTTGCCCAGCTTGTTTAGAAAGTTGGCGCATCGGATCGAAGGCAGATTTGAGATAGCTGGTGAATACTAATAATTCCCCTGGAGTCAGTCCTTTTTGCAGCACAACTAGGGAACCTCGCCACACCACCAGCGCCATCACAATTGCCATTAAAACTTGCACTGTTCCTTCTAGCAAAGTTGCCAGTTTGAGAGATTTTGCCCCTTCATCTAAACTTTGGCTATTTTGCTTGTAAAAATTATCCTCCAACATATCGTGGAGGGAAAGCGCTTGCACGACTTTGATTGCACCGATAGTTTCGCTGGTAGTATCTGCGATCGCACCTTCAGTTTTGCGATGCTTGCGAGTGACTTTGCGAATCCGAGAAACCAAATTCTTAGTGAGAAATACAAATAAAGGAAAAATTGCAATCTCGATTAGCGTTAGTTCCCAATTCAGCCAGAACATCACCCCTACCATCCCCACTATTGTCACCATATTAGTAACGAAAGGCAAGGCGGTTTTAATCGTAACTAATCGCAGGCGTTCTATATCATAAGTGACGCGAGTAATCAAGTCCCCGCTTTTGTGTTTGCTGTGAAAACAAAGCGAGAGACGTTGCAGGTGAGAGTAAAGATTACTGCGAACTTCTGCTAATACTTGAATCACAGCCAAAGCCATGCCGTAGGTGCTTAAATAAGAGGCGAGGCTTTTGAGAGATGCGATCGCTACAATAGCCCCAGCCACATAAGTCAGTAGCATCATGGGACTAAGTCCGGCAGGAAGCGCTACATGCCAAGAATTAGCAGTGGTTCCCGGTAAGATAATCCGGTCAAACACAAACTTCAAAGGCCAAGGTTCTAATAACCCCAAACCAGTCTCGACCAACAGCGCCAATAACGAACCACCAATCAGAAATTTGCGTTGGCGAATGTAAGGCGATAACTTGCGAAAAATCCGTAAAATTCCTGGTACAACTGCCTTAAGATCTTTTTCGGAGTTATTCATTCAATACCTCTTTTAGATATAACCGAGGCAGAGCCTCCAGTATCCGAACCGAGGCAGAGCCTCCAGTATCCGAGCTACGACCTATTACCTATTACCCATTCACAGATGAAGCAACCAGAGGCTTAGATTCTTCAGGTTTTTCAAATACCTTGTTCGGCTTCCGCAAACCCAAACTGTGACGAGCATATTCATGTTTCCGAGCATAGATGTCGCTGATAAAATTATTCAGCGGTCTTTCCACATCTTTGATAAAGTCTGCAAACCAATTCCTTTGATCTTTTAAAGGGAAACGGCTAATTACAGGACGGAGTAAAGCGCGATAGCGGCGGCGTCCGAGACGATTATACCGCTTTTCAAAATACCAATCTTCCTCAAGTCCCCACTTTTGGCGGAAGTGATTAAAGCTGGCTAGATCCCAAGCATCACTCCAGCGCAACATAAAATAAGTCACATCCCACCAGTCTAATTTTGCACCAGTCATGTATGTGACTATGCTGTTGCGATCGCAATAAACCGTACCGCCATTATGAGTCGCCATCAAACACAAATCGATGTGTTCTCTCGTGCTAAGCAACCCTTCATCCATCCCGCCATGTTTTTGCAAGAATTCAGTCCGCACTAACGCACAGTGCAACTCAACGAAATCGCACTTAACCCGCTTCAATTCGTGGGCAATCTTAGAAACACGCCGTCCTTCTAAATAGCTATTTTGCACCGCAAATCGTCCAGATTTGCCATTTTCTACGCGAGTTTCAAAGTAAGTTTCGCCACCCCCATTGTGAACGACTTCATGCACGGGTTCGTCAATGCAAGTTAAAGTCCCAACCACGGTTGCATCAGTTTCTTCCGCAGTTTCTACTAAGCTTTGCAACCAACCGCGTTTAACCAGTACGTCGTTATCAATAAACACAAGATACTTGGTTTTAACTTCTTTAAGTCCCAAGTTTCTGGCTTTGTTAGGGGAAATAAAATGCTCGGTGCGAATCAGTTTAAAATTCTTCTCCTGGGATTGCTCTTGCAGATAGCGCTTGAGCGAGGGAGAAGAACCACCATCGACGTACACTAATTCAAAGGGATAATCATCGGTTTCGCTGTAGATGCTTTCTAAAGACTCCCGACTATAGCTAAAACGCTCCCGTGGTACTACGACAATTGTCACAAGTGGTGTTTGCATGGTTGATGTCTCCATTGCTGATTGTTCTTGGGGTAAGTTGGTAGTGACGGTCATAATTGCTCCTGAGAAATGAATGGTTTTGTAGTAAGGACTTCAGTCCTTAAAGCTTTGTAATAAAGGACTAAAGTCCTTACTACGAACAAGGATTAAGCAGCCACTTTGCATTCGAGTAACTCTTTCAGGAATTGGGCAGTTTTTTGTGCGCCTTGAAATTCAAAATCCTTAAACTCTTTCACAACAGGTTGGTAAAGATATTCGACAATTTTCTTAGCCAACTTTTCTGGTTTTAAATCATCTGGCTGAATCACCTTGACGATTCCCAGTCTTTCCATCTTTTCGGCTCTCACTTTCTGCTCCCAATCTTTATTAGAAGGAAGCATCATCGACTTCACACCTGTGTTGAGAATGTTCATTGCAGTATTGTAGCCACACAAGCTAATGGAAAGTTCTGCTTTTTCCATATAAGCCAATAACTGCGATGTGTATTTCCTCAAGGTCAGATTGGATTTGTTTTCTGCTGCTTTTTGCAGTTGTAAAAACTTTTCATTCGGGATAAAAGGCCCAGTAAATACTTGCAGGTGATAGTCGGGTAAAAGCTGTTTTATTACTGAGCTTGCTTCTAGAATTGATTCTAACAGTTCGTGCCCTAATTGTCCACCCCCTACACTCACTAAAATCATCGGATTTTTCCGATTAAAATCAATCAAATCTTCCAGGGGTACGGCAGGATTTTCCGGAGAAGATTGAACGACATATCCCGTGTAACGGATATCGCATTTGATGTCTTGGACTTGAGGGAAACTTTCTTCTAGACGATGAAAAGAGGGGTCGGAATGCACCAGGAGTAAGTCAAAGTATTTATTCAATCGATCGCAAGTCTTCTCGATAATCGCCTCCCGATTTTCATATGCTTGAGCCATCACCACATCGCGCAGACTGCAAACAACTTTAGTTTTACGTCCTGTTGCTTGCACTCGCTCTAACAGTGGAATAGATTCAAACTCAAACTGATATTTCTTGAACGGATACCCTTCGATCGTTAAACAATCAGGCTGGAATTCATCGAACACTTTGAGCAGTAAATTTTTGCGACTTTCCTTCACTTCCTCAATATTTTGAGAACTGTCTGCAACTTTAACTTGCTTGTTTTCCGACAACAGTAAAGGTAGAGTCACCAATTCAACATTGGCTGGAAAATCAAACCCCTCTATTTCCGTTCCCGCTTTGACAAAACAGACTTTAAACTCTTTAGCGAGGCTGCGAATAATTTCCGTACTCCTCACCAGATGACCCATTCCTAAGTGATACTGACAGTAAAACAAAACCTTTTTCATTTTCCCCTCTACTTAAGCAGCCTCAATCAGTTGTAATTCAAGTAAATTTTGCAGCAATTGGGCAGTTTTTTGCGCTCCCTGTAATTCCAAATTTTGGCAGAGGTTTTTAACAGGTTCTTTGTTGAGAGAGGCAATAATTTTTTCAGCCAGATGAGCGGGTGACAAATCCTCAGGACGAATCACTTCAAGAATTCCCATTTTTTCTAGCTTTTCGGCTCTAATTGCCTGTTCCCGGTCTTTATTAGAAGGGTAAATCATCGAGCGAACGCCAGTTTTGAGAACATTCATTGTCGTGTTATAGCCACCCAAACTTATGGAAAGACTTGCTTTTTCCATATGCTCAATTAACTGGGTAGTAAAACGCCGAATGTTGATGTTAGTTCTATCTGCGGCTAACTTTTGCAGTTGCAAAAACTTGTCATCTGGCATCAACGGCCCCGTAAAGATTTGAATTTGATGAGGCAAGTGTTTTTCCAGAATTGCAGCAGCTTCTATCACAGCTTCCAGTAAATCGTGACCCAGTTTACCCCCGCCAACACTGACTAAAATTGTGGGTGCTTGACTGGTCAAGCTGGCGATATCTTCGTCAGTAACTCCAGTATTTTCTATTGGAGATTGGACGACGTATCCTGTGTAACATACTTGACATTTCAGGTCTTTTGCTTTAGCCAAACTTTCTTCTAATCGATGCACTTTTGGATCGGAATGATACAGTAACAGGTCGTAGTACTGATTCATAAACTGACATCTTTCTGCTTCTTCTTTGGCGCGTTCTTCAGTATTCTTGACCATAAAAATGTCTCGCAGACTGCAAACAACTTTGGTTGAAGGCTTTGTCGTTTTTACTCGCTCTAGGAGTGGTACTAACTCAAAGGACAAACTATTTTTTTTACTAAAGGGAAAACCTTCTGTAATTAAACAATCAGGCTGCAATACGTCAAACACTTTGAGGAGCATATTTTTGCGAATTTCTTTAACTTCCTCAAAGCTGAGCGAACTCTCTGCAATCATTGTTCTATTTTCTGACCAGAGCGTTGTCGGGTCTACCTGAATTGCTGGTAGGTGGATTGTTTCAACACCCGATGGCAGTTCAAATCCCTGCACAGGCGTTCCACCTTGAACCAAACAAACTTTAAAGTCCTTACTCAGGTGGCGAATGATTTCTGTTGTCCGAACTAAGTGACCTAGACCTAGAAGATTTTGGCAGTAAAACAAGATATTTTTCATACACCTCTTCCCTAATTTTCCGTGATTCAATAGCCTTTAAACCGCTGTGGGTAAATCGGCGTATAAAGACTTGGAATAGCTGCAGGCAAATTCGTCAGACTCAATGCCATGCAACAGGTTATAAATGTAGCGAGTAGTCTGAGGAAGTCCATCCAAATCAAGGCGCGAAACCCCAGGAATATGACTGGTGGAATCGCTCAGTTGTTCTAAAATTGTTTCCATCAAGCCTTGGGGTGTCAAACAATCCGGATGAATCATTTTCACTAAACCCAATTGATGTAGTCGTTCAGCGCGAATTAATTGCTCTTTAGCTGGTTTGACGCGAGGAACGATAATTGATTTCTTTCCTAAAGAAAGAATTTCGGTTACCGTGTTATAGCCACCCATAGAAACAACGATGTCAGATGCTTCCATGTAGCTGATCAAATCATCGGTAAATTCGCTAATTTGAACGTGGGGATATTTTTGCGCTGTCTGATAAAAGGCTTGTTTCTGGGATGCCTTCATTTCGGGGCCACACAGGATGACGCTTTTTAATTTGTGTGACTCAGGAAGATGTTCTAGACTGGCAAAATAGTTGGCAATCAAGTAATCGCCATCTTGACCGCCACCCGGCGTAACTAACACGAATTGTTCGTCTGATTTGATTTGCAATTCTTGGCGGAGGATGCTACGAGGCTTCAAACCGGGTTCTTTACGGATGTAGCCACAGAATCGGACTTTTTTAGCGGTATGAGCGGGAAATTTATATTCCCTTGTCAGGTTAAAAACTTCTGGCATTCCCACAACCAAAATCTGGTTGTAATAAAAGTAAATCGCTTCGTGATAACCGTTATTTTTCCATTCTGGAATCGTGACTTCCGGACTGTCGAGGATATCTCTCAGCAACAGGATTAGTTTGGTTTCTGGCAGCACGCAGTGCAAATATTTTATTGTGGCTTTTAGTTCTCCAGCTATGCCATCTGGTTTTTTATCAACCAGGAACATATCCGGTTTGAAATTAATCGCTGTCGCCAGAATTATTTCGGAACGAAGCTTGACTGTTTCATCAGTTTCAGTGTTGAGATATTTAGCTGATAATTGACCGGATTCCCCCCGATTCAGACAAGGCAGTTTGACGTAATCAAGTCCTTGAGGTAGCCGAAAACTATGCAGCATCGGCGAACCAGATACGACTAGAATTGAAAGATTTGGAATGGCTTTCAACAAATAGTTACAAATGGCAAGCATTCGGCTAATATTGCCGAGACCGAACGTATCGTGAGAATAAACCATCAGTCTCATTTTCAAATGCCTCCCAATGTTTTCAATGGCTGTTTAGAGCGAATGTTCATGAGGGAATTAGCGAAACTGTTGTTGAAGTTTCGCACTCAGGACTTACGCGCGATCATCTTAGAAACTTTTTGATAGAAACCCGGTTTCTTTGGGTAGCTTGACTGTGCATAAATCAAGAAGGTTCCGGCTAATTTTTACCTTTCTTTGCAGCGGTTTTCCTCTGCTACAGAACGAGCGGCTGACTTTCAACCTTGAGGCTGATAGTCAGAGGATTGCTGTATTTGTATTTTAGTAAACTTTTATAAAAATTATATGAAGTTGTTATGAGAAAGTTCTCATTTGGCCTGTGGAACTACTGAGACTGGGAAACGTCTGCGGGGCAGGTACGATGCGACTGGCTCTTCTGTTAAATTTTTCTTATAGAAGTTTAACAGAAAACTTATCAACAGATGTGAAAATTGTAAGTAATACTACTGATTTTGAACTCACCAGTTGACTTGGGTACTGCATATGAAGGTTCATCACTTGCAGATGCCAATCGCACTAGCTTTGTCGGCAGGTATTTTCAGCCTTGCTGCTTGGTCTGCACAAGCTATCCGACTTGCAGATGGAACCACCTACTTTGCTAACCCGCCGCGTTTGATGGGTGCGGTAACGACGCAAAAGGATGCTAATTCCTGGGGTGCAAGGTATTATTTTACCCTCGCGATGCCGGAAAATGCGGGGGAGCCTTTGCAGAAAGTGGCGATCGCACAACAACAAGGCACGGCGCGTCCGCGTTTCGATCTCAATAGAACCGAGGCATTTGAGGGAACCCGCAACCGTCCCGCTGCCAGATTATCCTTAAAAGAAGTCACAATCGACCCCCAAACGCGAGGGATAAAAGTGATTTTTGACCCACCCGTTCCCCCTGGTAAAACAGTCACCATCAGACTTTATGCGACTCGCAATCCCAATGTCGGAGGTGTTTATTTATACGGTGTTACCGCATTTCCAACCGGGGAAAAACCCCACGGTCAGTTTTTAGGATTTGGGCGGATTCAGATTTATGAAGATAATAATGATGGGGTTTGATATCCTGTCCCTTCCCATAGATTGTAGGGGCACGGCGTGGGAAAATCTTTGAGTTAGCAGCAAAGCCTGTTGATGCCGTTGATTGTAGGGGCACGGCGTGGGAAAATCTTTGAGTTAGCAGCAAAGCCTATTGATGCCGTGCCCCTACCCTGTTGTTGACGCCACTGAAAACTGTGGGAGGCCAAAAAAATTTGTAAAACCCGCCCCTACAACCCTCAAAATATACGATGACGATGTACCCGGACATGATAAGCTGATGTGCCTTCAAGTTGCATAATGCAGATTGCCCCAAAGACGCACCGGACGCACCAGACAGGGAGACGCGGTGATGCAATTTCAATGACGATTAGCTTATGACCAATTAGCAATTAGCAATTAGCAATTAGCATCAAAAACTAAAAGTTGTCCGAATTGTCCCTAGATAAATTGTGTCGTTATCCCGGTTGTGTTCGGGATTTGTAACCACCAAAAAACCCAAGGTAACGGCTAGATTAGGCATGACTGGATACCGATAGAAAGCTTCTAGTTGCAATGAGGTATCGGGGTCTTCATAGTCGCTACCATCAACGGCAAAATCGTTATTAATAACCTTTGGCGGTACACCAATCATTAAACCAGCTAAACTGCCTTCTTTAATTAAATCCTTCGCCGCAAGCATCAGCGCCCAGTTTAAAATGTTTGCTTGAGGATTGTCGGGTAAATCGGTAGCGGTGGCGCGGGTGAAGCCCACCCAGCCTGATAAAGTTAAATTACGTGTGAATTCGATACTAGATTGCACTCCTAAAGAGTCGGCAGATATCGCTTCACTTTCGTCATCAAACGGATCGTTGGCGCGATCGCTTCCCGTTCCCGTATTGATGTTATTGTAAGACCGCACGTAGGCTAAAGCGATCGCCGCCCTTTCATTGGGTTCAAAGGTGAGTTGCGCGATTGCACCATAAGCACCCCCGCCAATTCCCATGCGCGGATCGTTCGCTTCTTCTGCTAAATATCCGAAACTTAAACTAACAGCATCGTTAAATTCATAAGTCATCCCCACACCGCTACCGTTTCCTTGTCGATAGATGGGGTTTCTCGCTGCAAACCGCGAGAGCGACCCCTCAGAAGACGAGCCAAAAAGAGGATTTATAGGCTCGGCTATATCATTTAATCCACCCCCTACGGCTTCAACCACAATTGTAGCTTTTTTGCCCAGAGGAGAGCGATAGTTCAAGCGATTTATTTCAAATTGATTGCCGCTATCCCCTTGAAAGGATAAGCGAGCCATACTTGTTTCCGTCGCTCTATCTACTCTGGAAATATTACTAGCTTGCAGGCGAGTTCTCAAACGATCTTTGCCAGTAAAACTGGTATCAAAAGTCAGCCTGTTTCGCTGACCAAATGTGAGGTTATTGTCCGTGCGTTCCCCACTCCCATCTGCTCTTTGAGTATCCCCCACACCGCTGACTGCAAACAGCACTTGCCCAGTCAGTTTAGTAGTTAAAGAAAATGGCTCTGCCGTCCCCTGGCGATTTTCGCTCCTCTCAAATTTTCCTTTAATTTCTGCTAACTCTGTGGAAAATTCTGACTGCAATCGGTTGATTGCTTCTATCTCTTCTTTTGTTACTGGACGCAGATACTCCATCGCCGCGTAAAGTGCTGCCGCAAATTCATAGCGGCTGAGGGGACGGTTTCCCCGCCATGTTCCATCTGGATAACCTTCAATTACTCCGTAGGGTTCTACTAAAGATCGGAGTGCTTGATAAGCCCAATCTGTTGGCTGAACATCGGTTAATTGCCACACTGGAGTAATGCGTTCTCTGGGTTTATTTTGTTGATTGGGGTTGCTTGGATAAATGGGAGTTTGCGGTTGTCTTGTCTGAGCAAATGGCATGTGGAACGCGAAGGAATTTTCGATGTAAATTAAGCTTAAATAGCTCCCCAATATAAGACTTTGACCTAAGTTTAACAACCTGTTCAATTCACCCTCAACCACTGTTTTTGCTCTACTACTTGCAGCAAAATTATATTATTTTTTTATAATTATTTCATGAATCATAAATGAGAAAATTCTCACAATTGGTCATTGGTCATTGGTAATTGGTCATTGGTAAAATTGTTTTTCATTACCCATGACCAATTACCGATTACCGATTACCCATTACCATTACCCATTACCCATTACCGATTACCGATTATTCCGGAGTTTATAACCGATCCCTCTGACTGTCTCGATATAGTCGCCTTTGAGCTTTTTACGCAGATATCCCACATAAACATCTACGATATTGGAACCGGGGTCGTAGTCGTAACCCCAGACATGTTCTAACAAGCTATCGCGACTCAAAACTTGCCCTGGATGACGCAGAAACATTTCCATTAAAGCGAATTCCCGCACAGAAAGATCGAGAGTGCGATCGCCTTGCTTCACCACGCGCTTGCGTAAGTCTAATGTAACATCGCCTACCTTTAAAACCATCTCTTCATTCGCTTTTGGTGCGCTGGCATCGCGCAACCGCAAGCGCACCCGCGCCACTAATTCTTCCAAGCTAAACGGTTTGGTCATGTAATCATCTGCACCACTTTCTAATCCAGCCACGCGATCGCTAACATCGCCCCTAGCTGTGAGAATAATAATTGGCATTTTCTCTCCCCGACCCCGTACTTCTTCGAGTACCTTCCACCCATCTTTATTAGGCAGATTGATATCCAAAATCAGCAGGTCGAAATTTTCGCTACAAGCTATAGAAGCGGCTTCATTACCGTTGGCAACCTGCGTGGTGGTGAAGCCATTTGCTTGTAGACCTTTTTCCAGAAAATTGGCAATTCGCTGTTCGTCTTCAGCAATTAGAATGCGATTCATTTAAAAATACCTCCTGGGGGGGTTCCGGTGGTAAAATCAATGTAAAAGTAGAGCCTGCACCCGGTTTGCTAACCAGTTCGATTGAACCGCCATGAGCTTCTGCGATCGCGCGGACAATAGCTAATCCTAAACCCATCCCCTCCGGACGACGGCGACTCGCAGCAGCACGAGCAAACCGTTCAAAAATCCGCTTTTGGTCGGCAAGGGAAATTCCCACACCCGTATCCCTTACCCAAAAATGAACTTTACCATGAGTTACCGTCGAACCCAAAGCAATTTCATCTCCTTCTTTTGTGTGCTGAGTTGCATTCTGCGCCAAGTTCACTATCGCCTGAGTTATCCGCTGACGATCCCCGACAATGCGTCCTTTTCCCTGACTTTCCAAACGCCAGTTGCGATCCCCTAAAGCTTTTGTCTTAGCAAAAATTTCCTCAGTCAACAAACCAATATCCACCAGTTCCAAGTTTAAAAAATCCGGTTGTTCTGCCTTAGCTAGCAGCAAAAGGTCATCGACAAAACGATTCATTCGAGCCAATTCATCCGTCACCAACTCGATGGTTTCCCGTTGCTGGGGAATGTCGTGTCCCAACAATTCCAAATAGCCTCGGATAATTGTAATCGGCGTTCGCAATTCGTGTCCCACATCATCGATAAAGTTTCGCTGACTCGCAAAAGCATTTTCTAAGCGATCCAACATTTCGTTAAACGTAGCAGATAATTCGGCAATTTCATCGGCACCTTTGACAGGAATTCGTCGAGTCAAGTCAGACTCGCTAATTTCGCGAGCCGTTTCTGTAAGTTGGCTTAGGGGAGCCAGCACCCGTCCAGCCGTAATCCAAGCTAACGTTGAGGCTACCGCTAAGACAAAAATTCCCACCTGAATCACAACAAAAACAGCTTCATCTACTTCTTCTCGTTCACCTGAAAGCCAATGGACGACCACAAACACCCCTCGCACTTCGCCTTCAACTATCACGGGTTCTGCTTGATAAAGGATCGTAGCTTCAGTCGTTAAAATTTCTCCCCCACTTGGCTGGGTTACTTGCCCCCATTGCTTGATAATGTTTGAATCCCCGCTTAAAGGTGGTGGCACCGCCCTGGGGCTAGCTCTGTCCAATTTCCCGTTTACAATAGCGAGTAAAAACTCATCATCATTGGGAATATTTCTAGACAGAAATAGCTTGAATAGTCCATCCACATCGCTGCCAAAAGATTCTCCCGTCTTGGGGTCTTTCCCCTCCTTAGCCAGTTGGCGGAACTCTTCTACTTCTTGATTGAGAGACTTGTGAATTCGCCTTTCTAAGCGAGCAAATAGAGTTTGACGAATTGCCAGAATAGATATTACGTCAGAAAAAGCAATCAGCAAGATGCACCAGCCTAGAATACGTGTGCGTGTTCCAAAAAGTACTCGGCGCCATCCTGTCTGCTGATTCTTCATGCGTCATTTTAAATTTCTTTGATTCATCATAATATTTTATGACAATAGTTCGCAATTCGTTCTTCCTTCTTTTTTGCCACAATCAACAAAAGCAGAGCGCAGCAATACTCCGAAGAAACTTTAGTATCAATGGTCACAAGTATTTATGCAGTTCGTAGTCAGGACTAAAGTCCTGATAGCGGTTTGCCACGGGCGTGAAATACACTTGTAGCCATTTGCAGTCGAATCAACGGGGGTAGGGACTAAGGCTAAAGTAACAGGATTAAAGCCCCTGTCACACGCTTACGCATACCCAGGATCTGAGTACTAGGGGCTTGACAAAACTATCCTTTGCTGTATGTCTATTAGTCCTGTAAGAATGAGAATCAAACTTATTGGGTAAAAATCACGGGTCAAAGACCCGCGATCTCTACCTATCAAAGGTTCAACTAAAGACAAAAAAAACGTTTATCATCATTGTTTTTCTCCTGCCGTTTCCCTAGTAAGCAGATTGCTGTAAAATCCAATCTTGTAAAATTGGATTGACTAATTCCGGGGCTTCATCTTGCGGACAATGTCCCACACCTTCCAAAGGTATAAACTTTTGTACTTGGGGGTAATTTGCCAATTCTCGCCCTAAATCAAAGGGTTCCCAAGGGTCATCTGTTCCCCACAACATGATGGCAGGACAGGGTAAAATTGGCAGCAAATCTTCCGGTAATGGCCCAGAAGAATAGCGGGTAAAGGCAGCAAATACATCCACCGCACCCGAATCGAAAGCGGGTGAAATTAGCATATCAACCAATTCATCTGTAACGGCTTCGGGATGCTTGTAAGCTTGCAGGAGAATTTTACGTACCGCTTTAGGGTTGGCAATTTGACGGAAGAATAGCTGTGCCATCCATCTCACCCCTAGCAACTGTTGAACCACCGATGCGCCAAAGCTGCGATACCAAGGCATGTGGATGCGCTTGCGTTCGTGCAGCATCCGCAGGGAACAGTTGATTAAGGCAACTTGTTTGGCAATATCTGGATAATCTACCGCAGCTTGCATGACAACGATACAGCCAATCGAATTACCGACTAAAAAAGCGGCACCGCCGACGACTTCTTTACAGAAATCGGCTATTTGCTTTCCCCAGGTTTCAAAGGTGTAATTCATCTCGACTCCAGGGGTGGGTTTTGCCGAACCGCCAAAACCAATTAAGTCAATCGCGTAAACTCGTGCATTTTGTGCTATGACGGGGATATTTTTGCGCCAGTGTCCCCAGGAAGCGCCAAATCCGTGGACTAGAACGACTGCCGGACCAGAGTTTCCTTGAGTTTGATAGCAGATGGGGAAACCTTGCCATGTCCAGGTGTGAGTGGTGGTGGTGGAAACAGTATCGATCATGGGAGTGGGAATGAATGGTGCGATCGCCTATGGCAGCGTGCCATCTATTATTGTTACAATTATTTACAAATTCTGGAATGTGGGCTGTGATGGTTTTTCCGCTACCCGTGCAGCTGGGGTCAAAATTATGTCAGGATCGAGATAATGACTTGGTGATTTTTGCAGAGGCTGGTGCAAACTCCTATCTGGAAAAACCGATCAAACGGCAGATAACCGATTAAAATTCAATTGTTAAATCCAAAATCTCAAATCTCAAATCTCAAATCTAAAATCAAAAATCTCCCTGATATGGAAAAAACCGGCACAACCATTGGCAGCTACGCTCCCGATTTTGAACTGCCGGGAATCGATCGAGCAGTTCACCACCTGGCTCGCTATCTGGAAAAGTACCGAGGGGTTGGGGTTATTTTCATGTGCAATCACTGCCCTTACGTTAAGGCGTGTATCGACCATCTCAAAAAAATTCAGGCGGATTTTGAGAGCGAAGGGTTTACCTTGATCGGCATCAACGCCAACGATGCTAGCTTGTATCCCGAAGATAGCTTTGACAACATGCTTTCCTTCAGTGACGAGTATCAACTCAACTTTCCCTACTTGCGAGATCCAACTCAGGATGTGGCGAAGAGCTTTGGTGCAGCGGTGACACCCCAGGCATTCCTGTTAGACGATAAAGGCGTGCTGCGTTACTGCGGCAGTATTAACGATCGTCCTCAAGCACCGGAATTGCTGGAGATGGCTTATTTACGCAATGCGATCGCTCAATTGCTCAACTCAGAACCAATCAACCCATCGTTTACCGAACCCGTCGGTTGCTCTTTAATCAAATGGCGAGCGTGAAGACGTGGCAATAGGTAATTGGAACGTCAGTCAGCAGCAGTGAAACCTTCTCAAAGGTTGAACATCTTACGTATCAAAAGCTACGAGCCTGGGCTAGATACAGGGGAAAAAAGGGCATCAATAAGGAAAAATACTGGAGAACAGTAGGCGACCAAAATTGGTGTTTTTGCACCGAAGAGGGATGAGAATTAACCCAACACTCCGCGACGCCTATTATTAGGCACATCAAAGTTAAGGGGAACGCTAGCCCAGATAACGGTGACTGGATTTATTGGAGTAAGCGACGTGGCGAACACCCCGAAGTACCTACTAACTCAAGTTGCTAGTTATCTCATGCATAGCAGCTAATGGCTAATGGCTAATGTCAGTAAAAATCCAAGATTAGCAATTAGCAATTAGCCAGCTGGCAACGCGCTTGTTTATAACTAGCAACTTGCATTACTAGAGTAGCAAAACTACTCAAGGCACAGAAAGGAAAAAGCACTCACTGCGGTCTGTACTTTACACCTACAGACAGTGTAGAAATTGACCAGATCAAACCAATATCATTAGGTGGTAAGGATACCTACGATAATCTTCAACTTCTACATCCACATTGTCACGACACAAAAACGGCTCAAGATGGCTGCATTCACAAATGCCATGATGATAAACCGTTTTGAATCGTACCTATGACAAAGGTGAAGTTATTGAGGAGCAAAATGATGGGAAACCATCACGTTCCGTTCTGAAAGAGAGGTAGGGATACATTGCTCCTATCGACTCTACCCGACTCATTCCCAGCAAGAAGATTTGCAGCGACAGCTGGAGCATTTACGATCGCTGTACCCAGAGGCGGAAGTCATTTCAGAAGTTGGAAGCGGACTCAATTTTAGAAGGAAGAAATTCCTTTCCATTTTGGAGGGAATCATCGACGGTGATATCCAATGTCTTGTCGTTGCTCACCCAGACCGACTTGTCAGATTCGGATTTGAACTGGTGAGGTGGTTATGGGAAAAATTTGAGTGCCAACTCGTGGTTCTCAATCACAGCTTCCTCAGTCCAGAACAAGAACTCGTTGCAGATATGTTGTCCATCATCCACTGTTTCAGTTCGCGGCTTTACGGACTTAGGAAGTACTCAAAACAAATCAAAGAAGACTTACAAAAAGAAAATCCGTCACTCAAAATCGCTCTCGACAAAACCTCAACCCAACAGTGTGCAGAAAATCAGGCTATATCCTAGCCCCGAACTGCACAAGGTCACAGAAGTGCTGGCTGGCTCAGTACTGTAACGGCAAGCAGCTTGTTTTGCAGCTGACGATGCCTTCCGCAGCGGCAAAAAAGATGGAGGGATTGCCAAGTTTAAATCGGCATCAGCCACCAGCCAAACAATACAGTTCTTGGCTGGTAATTAACGCAAGTTGCTAGTTATAAACAAGCGCGTTGCTAATTGCTAATTGCAAGCTTGCTAATCTTGGATTTTTACCAATCTCGCCATTAGCCTCGTGACCACGGCAGAGCCTAGTAACGCCATTAGCCGCTCCCAGAGAGATAACTAGCAACTTGAGTTAATTACAAAAATGGCACGTGGTATTGCCACACAACCAAAGCGTTAAAGTTTGCTACGATTGGGCAATCAGTCCCCTACCAATGCGAGTATGGGACAGAGCTGGTGTACCGTCGTGGTAAGTGGTTTGGCTGCTTTCCTGAACCTAAAGAAGTTGCTGGCAATCCCACTTTCTTAACTGGCTACGATCGAGAGAACGTCTTAGAGATTAGCAAGCGAGACATCGGACCCATTCAAAAGCAGTGTAGACACCTTGACAAACTAATTAGCCGTTCTACCAAGGTTGCTTGCCCACAGGGGAGAAAGATCGCGATTGCTGCTGGTCGAATCAGAGAAAGAATCCAAAATCTGAGCAAAGATTTGCACAACAAAACCACTAATTTTTTGGTAAAATACTACAAAGTGATTTTTCTTCCTACTTTTGACTATAGTCAGATGGTGTTCCAAAATAATTCGGTTAAAAAGCGCTGGATTAAAAACAATTATCTGGGCAATATCTTGATTATTTACCATAAAAATTTTTAGCAAAAGCTCAAGCAATAAAAGGCGTGATTGTTGTTATATGCAACGAATCATAAAGGTAAAAAACTGGCGGAAACTGTGGCTGCATTCACCACAAGCTTGGTGGCGCAAAAGTGTTCAAATGCCCAGATTGTGGGATTCGTATCCCGCGTGATGTCAAGGGCGAACGTAATATTTTGCGTGCTTGGCAGGCAACTGCCAAAACCCTTGAACCATGATTCTATCGGGCTTTCTGATTTGTCAGAATTGACGGATGCTATAGTTAATCAGGTTTAAGCGTTTTGATTAGCTTAAAAGTTGCACATCTGCCCCCTGTACTGCTATCTTAGGTTGGAGATTGTTTGACTTGATAAACAATAATTATTGTGGTGGGAATATTCTGGCGGAGGTCTAGATGGGGATAGCATACCGGCGGGTATTGCTAAAGCTGAGCGGTGAAGCCTTAATGGGTAACCTTGGCTACGGAATCGATCCGGGGGTGGTGCAAGAAATCGCTCAGGAAGTGGCAGAAGTGATCAACAGCGGCGTTCAAATCGCTATCGTTGTCGGTGGGGGTAACATCTTTCGCGGCGTCAAAGCCGCGTCAGCAGGGATGGATCGCGCAACGGCAGACTATATCGGCATGATCGCAACGGTAATGAATGCCATGACGTTGCAGGATGGGTTGGAACAAATCGGCGTGCCGACGCGCGTGCAAACCGCGATCGCCATGCAGGAAGTCGCAGAACCCTACATCCGGCGTCGCGCCATACGTCACCTGGAAAAAGGACGAGTGGTAATTTTTGGCGCTGGGTCGGGAAATCCTTTCTTTACCACCGATACAACGGCGGCGCTAAGAGCGGCTGAAATTGGCGCCGATGTGATTTTTAAAGCCACAAAAGTAGACGGGATTTACGATAGCGATCCCCACGTGAATCCAGATGCCAAACGCTACCAAAGCTTGACCTACGGTCACGTTTTGGTTAACGATCTGCGAGTGATGGATGGGACGGCGATCGCTCTATGTAGAGAGAACAACATCCCAATTATGGTGTTTGACCTGGGAGTTCGCGGCAATATCCATCGCGCAGTCATGGGAGAACCTGTGGGAACAATTGTCGGAGGTTTTTGTGAAGTTAGCTGATGCTGAAAGTCATATGCAAAAAGCGATTGAGTCTACTCAACGCGCGTTTAATTCTATCCGCACGGGGAGAGCCAATGCCGCAATCCTCGACCGGGTAATGGTAGAATACTACGGGAGTCCAACACCTCTCAAATCTCTAGCCAACATCAATACCCCGGATGCGAGTACCATTGCAATTCAACCCTACGACCGCAGCAGTTTGAACTTAATCGAAAAAGCCATCTCCATGTCGGATATCGGCTTAACTCCTAGTAACGACGGTTCGGTGATTCGGTTGAATATTCCTCCCCTCACCAGCGAACGCCGCAAAGAATTAGTCAAAGTAGCTGCTAAGTATGCCGAAGAAGGAAAAGTTTCGATTCGCAATATCCGCCGCGACACCGTAGAAAACATCCGCAAGCAGGAAAAAAGCAGCGAAGTTTCTGAAGATGAAGCGCGGAACATGCAAGATAAAATTCAAAAACTGACCGACAAGTACATTGCCAAAATTGATGAATTGTTAGCCGAAAAAGAAAAAGACATCACCACGGTATAAACCAACCGATGCACCAGCGATTAGCCTGAAAGGGATTGCCGTTCTTCGTAGGCGCTTGATCGCCGTTCCGTTCTTCGTAGGCGCTTGATCGCCGTTCCCGTTCTTCGTAGGCGCTTGATCGCGGTTCCACGGACAACCCTAAAAGGCACTCGCTGGCTGGACAAAATGTTTTGGGCGAACAATGTAAGCACAGTGGAGTGGATAACCCAGGATTTGATAGATCGCATCTACATACTTGATCGCAATTTCCCGACTTTGGTAAGAGCGAACGATCCGTTCGGTGCCGTTGGCGTAGCGAATGCAAACTTCCCAAATCATAAGGCAAGGCTCGAATGGGTAAAAAAATAAATCGTTCCGGTCGTAAGTTAACCAAAACTTCATCAATAATCCTATTACCTACACAAAAAATTTGCATACCGTGTAACTAATGAATTGTATGCTGGGTAAACTTACTTGTGTAAATTTCAGGGGAAAAATTGAGTAGCGAAAATTACGGAAACGCCAAAATGAAAAAAATAAAGATGACAAATGAGGAATAAAGGAGTTACCAATGAGTTAAAGCAATCGGCTGCTAGGGTAACAACCTCAGGACTTACGCTCAAAAGAGGCCAGAAACCCGGTTTCGACCGTCGTTCGCGCTAGCGTTGGGAGGCATATCTCTGGTGGCCTTTCCCAACGATTTTTCGGAGAAACCGGGAATATGAGCGTAACTCCTAACCCTTTTTTGTCAAAATCTCAACCCCTTTTTTGTTCAGGAGCAAAATTTCAGCGATATGTTTGACTGCATAATTGTCGGTGCTGGTCCTGCTGGTGGAGCCGCAGCGTATCATTTAGCGAAGCGGGGACGCTCAGTTTTAGTTGTGGAAAAAGAAAGCCTGCCACGGTACAAACCCTGTAGCGGTGGGGTATCGCCCGCGATCGCCGAGTGGTTTGATTTTGACTTTAACCCAGCAATTTCCCTCAAGGTGAATGCAATTCGCTACACCTGGAATATGGAAGATCCCGTAGATATACAGCTGAGCAAGCTGGAACCGATCTGGATGGTACGGCGGGATGTATTTGACCATTTTTTGATCGAGCAGGCACAGAAACAGGGAGCCGAACTGCGGGATAATACGGAAGTTAAGGGGATTGAGTTTAAGAACGGAGTCTGGCAAGTCAACACCCCCAACGGTCCCGTTGAAGGTCGCTACCTGATCGCCGCCGATGGTGCAAAAGGCCCAATGGCAAAATGGCTGGGTTTTAAAGACCGTAAAAGCCGACTCGCAGGTGGTTTAGAAGCTCAAACCCCCGCACCCAATGACACCGATGCCAAAATCAACTTCGAGTTTGGCACGCTCAAAAACGGCTATATTTGGAACTTCCCCAAAGCAGACGGCTATTCTATCGGCGCCGGAACCTTCCAAGGCGGCGAACTGCAAGACTCTAACGGCGTTTTGACTAACTACGCCACCCAGTTTGGCTTAAACGGCGCCACAAGCAAGCTTTTCACCCATCCCCTTTGCTTGTGGAACGGCAATCAAAAACTCCATACCCAAAACGCCGTATTAGCTGGGGAAGCCGCCTGCATGGTCGATCCGTTTACCGCAGAAGGCGTTCGTCCTTCTATCTTTAGCGGCGTCAAAGCAGCGGAAGCAATCGACCGCGCCATTGGCGGCGACCTAGACGCCCTGGAACAATACACCCAAATTATTAACGAAGAATGGGGTGCGGATATGGTATGGGCGCAACGCTTAGCAGGTCTGTTCTTCCGTATGCCTAAAGTCGGTTACAAAGTCGGCGTCAAAAAACCAGTTGCTAGCCAAATTATGGCTGAAATCCTCTGCGGTAAACAGCGTTATTCAGAAGTAGCAACCTATGGGATAAAACGACTGAGTAGCAGTTTGCTTCCCGGTTTTAAAGGGTAATAGGTAATAAATAGGTAATTGGCTTTTATTAGTTATGAGTTTTAAGTTAAAATTAACTCATTAACTATTAGCCATTACCCATTACCCATTACCAACTGCCGATCGTTGTTGGTAAGCAAGATACACCGCTTCTAAAAACACATCAGCAGTGACGCCCGATGGTAGAGGTGGCGAATCAATAATAGTTCTAACTTGACGAGTGAGTTGCGAACTCAATTCGGATTTAGCTGTGGGTGACATGGCATTGCGACGCCGTAAATACTCGCGAATAGTAGCAAAGTCATCGGGTAATAGCTGGGATAAATTAGCTATTTCTGGCAATTTTTGAGCGAGTTGTTTGGCAGATTCAGAAATGGGGAAATTGGCAGCTACAGCTTGAAATTCTTCTTGCACTACAATCGTTCCCGCGACTAAATCGCCCAGTCGCTTTTCCCGAGGATTTAAGACAATTAAAAATGCGCCTAGAAATAGTATGTCATCGACGGGACGCAGTAATGCTCGCAACGTCGCTTGTTGAATACCAATTCGCCGTCCATCATCGCGAATCACGCGAATTTTAGCCCAGCGTTTTCCGGGGGTTTGACCCTGCCAGATTACCTCAAAAAAGACAAAATAACCGACATAGATAAAAAAGTTAATTAAGAGAGCGATCGCAAATAAGTAAAGTAGTATTTTTGGTTGATTTGGAAACGCATCCACGATCCCAACAGTGAAAATTCCCCAAGCAATCCAAAACAAAAGGATGCTTAACCCCAAAGCAATATAATCGAGCAGCAGTGCTAAGGCGCGATTGCCTATTCCCGCCAGAGTAAATTCTAGTTCTACACTTTCTGGCGTTTGGAGTGTAACTCGATTAAAAAAGCGCATAAAATTTAGGGATAATTTTTGTTTTGATGGGTAACTCAATAGATTTACCGCTCGCGGCGATCGCGCATTTGCAAATCCAGCCCTTCGCGACGACTGCGAAGATCGTAATACATAACAGATTTGATCGCCTGCCAGAAAGGCATCACAACTGCCCCACCCAATAAACTAAAAGCCAAATTAATAAAATATACAATCCAGTATGCTTGGGTATTCGGGTCAAGACGTACCTGGAAAATAGATGGAACATATCCAGTTACAATCTGAATCGGCAACGTTACCAGGAATGCCACAACAACAATGTATTGTATTCTTCCTACCGCCCCCTCAGTTAACTCCCAACTTCTATCGATACTTTGACCTCCTCCTGTAATATTCTCTTCCACGGCTAGCGGTACTTCGGCGATTGACCAGCGAGAGTAAAGGCGAATAATCACAACTATACCAACTATGAATAAGACTAAAGCCGCGATCGCACCAAGGATAGCCCCTCCTTGTTGTCCCAAAATCAGAACGGGAATCAAGAAAGCCAGGAATATTGCTACATAAATTGCTATGTAAAGCCCAAACAGTCTAAGCGCGATGCCAAAACCAACACCCAGAAACGACCACATGCGCGGATTTATCGTTTCCCTTGCATGACTAACGCTTTCAGGTTTGCTAATCAATTCTTTAAAAGCCAAGCGGGAAATTAACCCAGAAATTGCCGCATACTTTGCCCAACCATAAATAGGTAGCAAAATCCACAGATGAGCAAATATAGACTGGAGTAAATAACTTTTGAAATTCGATCGGTACAGCACCATTCCAGCACTGACCACATTACCGACACTCATGGGGCGGAGGGGACTTTGAGACATTGCTTGTACTCCCACAGCAACATTGGGTTTGACGCGATCTTAAGTTACTCTGGACATAGTCGGCAGAAAATTTTATGAATATTCAACGTTGGATTGCACGGCGGGAACCCGACTGGAAGCGCCTAGATGCACTTTTAAAGCAAGTCGAAAAAAAAGGACTTAAATCTTTACAAGCAGGTGAAATCAAAGAACTAGCCAGCTTATATCGTTCCGTCTCGGCAGACTTAGCCCGTGGGCGCACTCAGCAAGTAGGCGACACCTTAGTGCAAGACCTGCAAATTTTAACATCGCGCGGCTATAACCAAATCTACCAAGGTTCGCGCCGCCAAGAATGGCAAGGCGTAGTTGAGTTTTACCGCTGGGGACTACCCGCAGTCGTGCAGCAAACCTGGGGATATATTGCTGCTGCAACAGCTTTATTCCTGCTAGGATGCCTTGTCGCTTGGTGGTATGCGTGGCAAGATCCGGCGTTCCTATCCCTAATCGTACCGGAACATTTGATCCGAATGGTGCGCGATGAGGGTAAGTTGTGGATGGGACGAATTGTCGGAATTGAACCTTTAGCATCCAGCGATATTACGATTAATAACCTGAGAGTATCCTTTGGGGCAGTTGCGGGTGGAATTACCGCCGGAGTATACACGGCATTTTTGCTTGTATTCAACGGACTTTTAATTGGTGCAGTTGCTACCCTCGTCGGTCAAAATAATCTCGCCTATCCGTTTTGGGCATTTGTATTTCCTCACGGTTCTTTGGAATTACCTGCTATTTTTTTTGCCGGAGGTGCGGGTTTTTTAATTGCCAGAGCGATTTTATTTCCCGGTCAATATCGCCGCCTCGATGCGCTGCTAGTTTACGGTTCTCTGGCAGTTCAACTGGTATTTGCGATTGTACCGATGCTGATGATTGCGGGGACGATTGAAGGCTTTTTCTCCCCCAGTCCCTTAGTTCCAGAACCTGTAAAGTATCTTGTAGGGATAGTATTGTTTACTCTTTTGGTCAGGTATTGCAGTCGCAAGAAAGTGGCTAATGGTTAATTGCTAATTGCTAATCGAGTATTTTTCGTTCCATTAGCCATTAGCCATTAGCCATTACAGCGTATCAGGATCGATTCCCCTCGCTCTCAATTGAGCTAATAATGCTTCCCGCAACTGACGCTCTTGTGCTGCTTGCTCTTCGGCGGCGATCGCTTTTTGTTCGGCAGCGATCGCTTTTTGTTCGGCGGCGGCGGCGCGTTCATCACCAATTAAGAGTAAATTGCCTTGCATATCCCACCAGCGTAACCAAAGTCGCGTCTGGTTTTGATAAGTTCCCTGCCAAACTCCTAATTCTACCTCCAGGGGCGTAATCGGATAGTGACCCCGTTCGTTTGGAGTCATTTTTTGATAATTTGCTTCGATCAGGTGGTACATTTCCAAACTGCCATTTTTGACTTGGAAGATGCCGTAAAAAGGAATCCGCATAATCGTTTCATACACCCAAAATTTTCCGGGTTTTTGCACCTCTCCGCTAGTAAAAATACGTAATTGTGTTGTATCTTTTTCTTCACTGCCATCACCAGAGGCAAATTCTAGGGCAATAGTTGGGGTAATAAATTCTCGCCACAATACGTAGGAACGACGAACGACACCATCGAGGTCAGGAGGTACGCCAAGGACGCAAAACCAATCTGGAGCTTCAGCACCTTTCTCTGGTGGGTCGGTTTCTCGCCAGTAAATGCCGCTGTCTTGTCCGATACAATATTGTCCATCTGGTCGCAGTCGCTGCAAAACAGGGCCAATTGAGTCGGTCAAAATAATGCTTTGGGGATGTTCCTGAAAATTTTTCACAAACGTGCCATCCGACTCTGGGAGTTGGGTATGGTCTGGAAAGCTAGGAGGAAGATCGAGTTGGGATGCTGTCTCAGTCATCTAAAAATCCTCGGAAAGTGTGGAAACCGTGTGTATGCGCGACCACGGAGGAACACGACGCGGCGGTAATAAGAGCAGTCACAATTAATCCAGTTGAGCGTCGGATCAACTGAACCTTGTTTTTACTGAACTGGCCTAACCGTTTCCAGTTAGAGTCAGAGACAGAAACTTGTTTTTCCGTGTCGCCGCTAACCCAGCCGCAACAAGTCTTTTTGCCTTGGGTTGCGATCGCTAAATCGCCTTTCCTAAAGCCATGTCGGGTAACAGTACCGCCATACTTTCTTCTCACTCCACCCTTGGATGGAATCATGAGGTGTAGCTGACGGCGCGATATTGGCGGGCGTCGGATTACCGCAAAAATGGCTGGCGTAACGGCTACCTCTCCTTTCCATCCCATCGTGTATTGGTTGATGATGCTGTAATGGATAAAACTACTGCAAGCTAGCGCCACACCATCTACTGCATGGGTCGCAGGTATCGCATCACCTTTGGCGTGTTTTTGTTTTACCAGTCTTAATTGCGTGCGAATATTTGCAGTTTTCCAACCCTCGACTTGATGCACCTTTCCGTATACTTTCAAGTTTTCCAGTTGCCACAATTGACCTACCATAACGGGACTAAAACCTTTGTCCCCTCTGGCTTTAACAATTTCGTAAGCAATATCGGTGACAGGGTAAATAGCAGCTAATTCCTTGACAACTCTCAACTCTAGTTGGCGGTTAGCCCGGATACTAGGAGGAAGTTTATTTTGACGACGATTATCAAATCTAGTTTGACGATGAGCGCGTTTACTATAAGGTAGCTTGCGATTAATTCGCCGTCCTCTACGTCCACGTCGCATCATTGCTCGTTGGGACATTCGTTCTTTAACCGTCTTGAATGGTAGTTGCAGGTGAGCCATCCACAGGGTGAATTTGGATGATTGAACACCAACGCCAGTAAACAGCTTGCCAGAATCAATCCCAACAGCAATGGGCTGTTTTTTCCGTCCCGATGGTTCAGCAACTAATCGAACATAGTAAATACCTAAGTCTGACCAATGCTCTGTTGCTTTACCCTCTTTTACCCAGCGTCTAGCACGACTAGGTAAGGTAGGCATCGCTGGTGAATTGTCTGGGTTTTGTACTGGTACTCGCATCAGAGATAATCCTTCGAGTAAAGTTGTTAGTCCCCTTGCTCACCTAACCCAAAATGGCTTGCCTTTAAGCAACACCGCGACAAAACGGTTTAGAGATAATCCAGACTGGGGAAGTATCTGGAAGTCTGTATCAGGGTTAGGCTCACGAGCTATTCACCAATTAATCAGGTATTTGTCTACCCAATCTCCGTCTCTGAGCGAGCGGAGAAGGTGAAACTTCGACAGGGAAATTAAGTTCAATTCTATCGTGACATCCTCCCACACTTCCCTTACGGGTAAGTGTAAGCTCTCCAATCCTCACGAACTGGCATTCCTGGTTTTTCTTCCGCCCTTACGGGAAGAAGGTTTCGCCTCTGACCTAGACTGACTACAAGCAGCCCCCGGCAGACCGACTGCAACAGGCTCTTTCGATTCGCCACAGTCCCTGGCTACTAACTGTTTTAAACCCCGCAACCGAATGACTTCAGCCGATGCATGGTCACTTCGGAGTCTCATAACCACATCCACTACACTTATGAGTTCGCTCGGACAATTCTTTTTTGCCTGTATGCGCTGCACATTTTGGACAAGTTTGAGATGTTCCCCTTTTCAAATTTGGTTTTTCGCTTTTATTTGTAGATATCGGTCAACTAATTGCTCGCTAATTTGATTCGCGGGTGCATCTAAAACTAGCACTCCTTTTTGTTTCAATTGGGCAAAAGCAATTTGACGTTGGGATAATAAATCTAAGGCGACGGCGCGGGTGTACGCTCTGGCGCTAGCTTCTTTCCCCTCAAGATCGACAGGACTATGGGCTAGCTTATCAACCTGCGGGTCGCGCAACGTGACGCAAAATGGCAGATAGCGGGGCGTAAGTCGTCCCAAGGCGGCGAGAAGTTCGGCAGATGCGGTAATATCGACAAAATCCGTCATTAAAACCACTAAAGCCCGCCTTGTTTGTTGATTGACCAATTTCGTCACCGCACCGACATAATCTGGTTCTAGCAAGACTGGTTGAATCGGGGTCAGGCGTTCAATTAATTTAGAAAGTTGGTGCTGACCGCGTTCGGGCGCAATCCAGGTACTCACTTCCCGGTCGAATACTCCTACGCCTACTCTATCTCCTCGGTTTAATCCCGCTAGCGCTAGGGATAAAGTAGCATTTAAGCCCCAATCAAATCGCTTTAGTCCCTGTACCCGTGCGGTCATCAAGCGCCCTCGATCCAATAAAATAATCAAGGTTTGCTCTTGTTCTGGTTCTAGGACGCGCACTTGTAACGATGCGGAAGGGGTTGCTCCGAAACGGCGGGCGCTGGCTTTCCAATCGATAAAACGCGGGTCGTCTCCTGTACGATATTCTCGCAATTCGGCAAATTCCGTACCGACGCCCATGCGTCGCGCTTGGCGCATTGTGCCGGTGTTTTGTAATGAGAGGCGAATTGATAGTTGTTTGAGTCCGATTAAGTCTGGATATACGGCTACTTTGGTGCTGGCGGGTATTTTCCAATCGTTCCACGCTAAACCCCATATCCCCAACTGGCGCAATTGAATATCTCCCCAAGCAAACTCGCCCCGCTGGAGGGGACTGGCGGTGTAAGTTAATTCTTTGGTGGTATTGACAGGAAGGGATGTTTGTAGTTTGGGATTGGATACCCAAAAATCGGCGGGGTAGTAGTCGCGGATGGTAATTATAGCTGGGCGATTTGCTGATGTGATGGATAGGGTAATGGGGTTTTCCCTGCCGATGGAAAGTCGGGAGAGGGGAAGTCGGGCGATCTGGACGCGGTGGGGGCGCGATCGCACTCCATCTATTATCATCAGTCCTAGAATTATGCCATCGAAGATTAGGGTGGTGGTGATACCGATATTGATGGTGGAAAGGGAGGCTAGTATGGGTGCGATCGCTAATCCTAAGATTAATAATAAGTAAACTCGTGGGGAAGGAATCATTTTATTGAACCGCAGAGACACAGAGGACGCAGAGGTAAGAGGTAAGGAGAGGTTGTTTGTTTTTCTGTTTAATTTTGAATTGAAGGTTAGGGAGATGTCTATGAGAGAGATTCTGCAAAATTACCGTGCTGGTATCGCAGTTTATGATGGCTGTCACCCGCCTACTATTGTTTCTCAGTGGGAGGCGTTTAAGAATGAAATGTTGGAGTTTTTTGAGTCTCCTAGTTTGTCGGAAGTTTGGGATGTTTTACACTCGGCGGGGCGATTGTTTTGGAAGTTCACGGGGATTCCTCTACAATTATTGGCTTGGCCTACTGTTTGCAAACATAGTGAGCGATACGCCCTTCGCGGATCTATGCGCAGTCAGCGTAATTGTCAGGGTAATTGTCGTCTAGTTTGATAATAATTTGTGACATTTTTAAGCGTCCCTATGTACGGTTTCTGGTGAAAAAGCTGGCAGACAAATGGCTATGTATTCTGCACCTTCTTCTTCTGGTGTGCTGTAGCGAATCCATTCACCTTTGTTGGCAATTACTGCTTGTCCGGCGCGAACTTCGATAAAGCCGCTTTCGTATTCAACGCGGAGCATTCCTTTAAGAACTATGGTGAATTCGTCGAATTCGGGGCGCTGTCCTGGTTCGATCCATCCGCTGGGGGATTGCATGTGAGCAATGCTAGCTGTTTCGGTTTTGCTGTTGACTCTACCGATATATTCGTCGATTAGTTTGGGTTTATTTCCTGCTGCTTCAATCCGGGTGGGTTTTTCAATTAGTTGGGGCATGGTTGTTTACCTTGGTACGGGGATTTGGGTGAGTAAGGAAGCAATCGCGGCATCAATTTGTAAGCCGTCTAGTTGTGATTCTGGTTTTAGTATTAATCTATGGCGTAACAGGGGCGCAGCTACTATTTTAATATCATCTGGGGTGACAAATTCTCGTCCTGATAGCCATGCTTGTGCTTTACTGGTTTGTAACCAAGCAACTGCGGAACGGGGAGATGCACCTAAAGCTAGGTCGGGATGTTTGCGGCTGCGTTGGACTAATGCTAATAGATAATCGAGGATTTTTTCGTCTACTTGAATGCTGCTGACTGCCTGTCTCGCTGCTAAAATATCTTCGACTGTGGCTACGGGTTTTAACCTGGCTAAGTCTAGGCGTCTGGATTGAAATCCAGCTTGACGATTTAATAACATTTGTTTTTCGGCTGTAGCATCGGGATAATCGACTATCAGCTTGAATAAGAAGCGGTCTAATTGGGCTTCTGGTAAGGGATAAGTGCCTTCAAATTCTAAGGGATTTTGGGTGGCAATTACCCAGAATAGTTCGGGAAGGGGCAAGCTTTCCCCATCCAGGGTTACTTGCTGTTCTTCCATTGCCTCTAAAAGTGCTGCTTGGGTTTTAGGCGGTGTCCGGTTTATTTCATCTGCTAATAGTATCTGGGTAAATATGGGGCCTTTTTTTAATGTGAATTTGCGGGTGTTTAAATCAAAGATATTGATGCCGATGATATCAGCGGGTAAAATATCCGGAGTTAGTTGAATTCGTCGATATTCTGATTGCAATAGGGTTGCCAGGACTTTGACTAACAGGGTTTTTCCCGTTCCCGGTACGCCTTCTAAAATTACATGTCCCCCAGCTAGAAGTGCCACCAGCATCTGCTGTACGAGGGTAGCTTGACCGACGATAACTCGGTTAAGCGCTTGACTGAGGCGATTTAATACGGTTAATGCGTCATGGGTCATGGGAATTTTAGATTTGAGATTTTAGATTTGAGATTGCAGATTTTCGGCTGATTTTAGATTGCCGATTTAATATAAATCTAAAATCTGCAATCTGCAATCTGCAATTACCTAGAGTTACGGATTTTTTGCCATTGTTCTAACCAGGTTAGCAAGTCTCGTTCTCCAATTCGACGTTTTTTAGATTGCCGTTGCAAAACTTGTTCTAGTTCCGTGGCGGGACGACCTGTTTGTTGTACCCAAGCTGCTACTAGCGTTTCGGGTGAGAGCAGGACTGACCCTAATCCCAAGGCTTGTTGTAATTGTAGTTGTTCTTGTTTCCCGATTACCTCGATTACGAATTCTCTGCTTTCGGCTTTTTGCAAGACTCCGGCTAAAGCTTTAATGTATGCTTCGCTATTATCAACGCTCGGTGCTGCAACGGAAATGGGGGGTCCCAAACGCCGGTTTTTTGCCAACACCAGGACTAAAAGGATAACGCCTGCTTGCACCAGTGCGGGGAATAAGGGTGTGTTGGCGAGGTAAGTTACCCAGTCTTTCCCGTCTTCCTTAGCAATGACTTCTTTATCTTTATAGCCGTGGATATATTCATCTACCCAAACAGGATTTTGGATTGCTAATTGGTAATTGCTAATTGCTAATTGGTAATTGCTAATTGCTAATTGCTCTCCCGCTCCTCTGCTCCCCTGCTCGCCTGCTCCCCTGCTCTCCCGCCGTCGTGCTCCCCTGCTCACCTGCTCCCCTGCTGCTAAAGTTACCAGTGAGGCTAGAAATTCAAAGTTACCCGCTTCGTCTTGATAGGCGTTGGCGGCAAGGTGAGGTGTAGTAGCAAAAATTACTTGTCCTTTTCCTAACTTTTGTTGCCAAACGATCGCACCAAAGTCATCGCTCAATCTTTGCTCTTCTTCTTTACCCAGTTTTTGCCGCCGCCTGGTTTCAATTTTCACCCTACCTGCGGCACTTTCTTGTAAGGTACTAAAGGATGCTTCGGTTACTGGACTTCCCACGCCCAATACTACTAAACTATTGCCTTTCTCTACCCACTCGCGCTCTTGCGAGTAAAGCCATCCCCTTCCCAAACCGCTGTTGACGCGCAATAATGTCATGGGATATCTGCTGTTGGGGAACTGGTCAAAGGGTTTTTGCCATCGCTTTACAGGTGTTCCCCGCTTTTCCATAAAGGCGTACCAAGCTCCATATCCATCGGGAGCGCGACTGTAAGTCGAACCGCTTGTAGTCCGATTACCTGTAGTCGGAGCCGCAAACAGCGTCAGTAATATTATTGCTGTTATTGCGATCGCCAAGATCCATATCCAACGTTTTTTCATCATTCCACTGCGGTTTTCAGTTGTGGGTACCACGGGGTAGGGACACGGCAATACAGATAAGTTGGTTTAAGCTGGAAGATCAATCGTGGCTTGTCCCTACATTACCTCTACCCCATCCGAATCAAAACTGCTGCAATCGCCTTTTTACCATTAGCCATTAGCTATTAGCCATTAGCACTCGGAATATCTAGGTATGCTTGCTGGCACTGCTCAAATGCTTCTGGGGTAATTTCCTCATTGCCAAACCACAGTCTCTCGTGGGTTTGCAGTAAAATTTGATACGAAGCGTGCTGGGGTAATTCCTGAGTGAGTTGGATATACTCGCCATCGGTGCGACTGGGTTGGTGGGGGACAATGCCGGTATCGTTGAGTTGCTGCAACATTGCCATATAAAGCGCCCTTGCTGCCTCGCGGTAGTCGCTTTGGCGGTATAATTCACGCGATCGCAACAACCAAGTTTCTGCTGTTAGTTCGCTTTCTGGCACAGTTGTCTGTCTGCCTGGTTTTAAGTTTAGCCAGTTCCAGTACGGCTGCATCTGTGGCATCAGCCACAAAACTAGCCGGATCAAAACCCATCCCAGTATCGCCCAAAATGCTACTCGCACTAACAGCCAGGTTAGTGAGTTTAACCACTCAGGGGTGGATACATTCGGTAGATTAGGCAGTCTGGGTCGAAGTTGAGACAGTTGCAACTCTAACCACTCGCCTACACGCTGCTGGAGTTGCTGAAGTTGCCAACCTAAGTTAGTTTTTTCAAAGGCATTTGTTGTCATGAGGTATGGTGAATAAGTTTGGTTTTACGAACCTAATTACCATTTTCCCCACTATCCGCCCATCAGGGGATGACAACAGATTGACAGCGAAAGCGTCCTTTTTCCGCGCCAGATGCCGTTCCCTTACTACTTTCTCTCCCTGGATGTCACAAAGTTTCCACATGACGATCTACTTTTACAAGGTTAACGAGCCTTATGGCTGTTTTTCTAATTTTTCTCCCCACGGTATTCACATCCACGGTCAATATTGGCCTACTGTGGAGCATTATTATCAAGCGCAAAAATTTGTCGGCACTAACCACGAACCTATTATTAAAGTGATTCACGGGGTTAAGACGCCGGAGGAAGCTGCTTCCCTGGGACGCGATCCGGTTCGCCAAGTCCGTCCCGACTGGGAAGATGTCAAGCTTCCCCTGATGCGAGAAGCCGTTCTCACCAAGTTTCTCACTCATCTAGATATTCAGGCTATTCTCCTGGATACTGGCGATCGCTTGCTCGTCGAAAACTCGGCTACCGATTACTATTGGGGTTGTGGAAAGGATAAAACTGGTCAAAACCATTTGGGAAAAATTCTCATCAGCGTTCGTCAAGAAATCCAGCAACGTTTGACTGGCTTGATCTAAGCCACGCTTTCTCTAACGAAAGTCGCCTCTAGTTGATCCTGCTGGCGATCTCGTCGAATATCATCCACTTCCCGTCAATATCCCTTCCCCCCAGTTGGGATTATTATATTTCTTTACGAAAAAGTTAGGAATTGCAGGTAATATATTAAAATAATCTTTGCTCCAATCCACGCAAGGGCTTTGAAACCCCCTTTCCCTGGTTTTACTCTGGGAAAATAGGCGAGTTGTACCCGCGGCTTCCTTGTTACTTGCTGCCACGCCGGAATTCAATGCCCTGCTGCCATCGCATATACCCCAGGTTTATTATTTCAGCCAGCAATAGGTCAGCGGCTGAAAACTCTGATGAGTTTAGGCAACTCTATAGCAATTTTTATGAAAAAGTTAAAAATTTATTAAGAAGAAATGGGAATGGGCAGAGTAAAAATTTATAATAGGCACAAAAATTTTGTGGATATAAAATGAATTTAACAGGAAAAAACCAAGAAATGCAGCCAGGGATTAACCAGGAAACATTGCTGCATCGGATGACGAATCGGATTCGTCAATCTTTAGAGCTACAAGAAATATTAACATCAACGGTAGCGGAAATACGCGATTTCTTGGCTACAGATCGGGTGATGGTTTATCGATTTAATAACGATAGCAGTGGCGAAGTAATTGCCGAATCGATCGATGGAAATCGTCTACCATCCCTGAAAGGTTTGAACTTCCCGGCAGACGACATTCCACCAGAAGCGCGGCAGATGTTTCTGTTGGCACGCCAGCGCACGATTGTAGATGTAACAACGCAGCAGATCGGTTTAAGTCGCTTAGATTGTCCGGAAACGGGGACGCCCCACGCGCCGGAGCATATTTGGTACAGATCTGTAGACCCCTGTCACGCAGCTTATTTGACCGCAATGGGGGTGCAATCTTCGTTCATCGTGCCCATCCTGCATTATGACATTGGCAACGCCCAGGCGAAGCCGCAACTGTGGGGGCTGTTGGTATCGCACCACTCAGAGCAGCGAAGGATTTCCGAAGCAGAGGTGGAAGTCGTGCAACGGGTGGTGGATCAGGTATCGATTGCGATCGCCCAAAGTAACCTGTTATCTTCCACCCGCTCCAGAGCGACGCGAGAAGCAACGGTGAACCGAGTCGCTACCCTATTGCACGACTGTCCGACGATTGAATTTCAAGCGGCACTACAAGCAACCGTCGCCGTGTTTGGCGGGGCAGGAGGCAGGCTTTATATCCAGGCACCTGCCACCCATCCTGAAGTAGTAAAATCGACCGAAGTAGAAGTTTATACCTGGGGCGAAGGTCCGGATTTAGCGAAATTGGGACTGGGGGAGCCGATCGAACAACACCCCGACTGGCAGGAAGTCAGCGGATATTGTGCAACGGCAAAACGAGGAATTCGCCCCAGCGCGATCGCCGACTTGTATAAAGTAGCCCGATGCGATCGGCTCGCCCCCAGTTTTGCGGATACTCAAATCAGGGGTTTGCTTGTCGTCCCCCTAGAATATCGGCAACAATTTTTGGGATATCTCAGTATTTTCCGCAAGGAAATCGATACCGAAACTCTGTGGGCGGGACAGTTCGATCCGGATGCGCGACAACAGTTTCCCCGGCTTTCGTTTGAAGCATGGCGACAGTTAAAAAAAGGCCAAGCTCGCGAATGGACGCAAGAAGAAATCGAACTGGCAACGGCGTTGGGGTATCAATTTGCCATGGCGGTGCAGCAGTATCAGCTGTATCAACAGGTACAACGGCTCAATAGCAATCTGGAACTTCTGGTGCAAAAGCGCACCGCTCAATTACAACAATCGTTAGACTTTGCCAAAGTCTTAAAGCAAGTCACCGACCAAATTCGCAGCACCTTAGAATCAAAAACGATTCTGCAAACGATCGTGCGCGAGGTGCGAGCTTTATTAGATACAGACCGAGTCCTGATTTATCAATTTACCGCAGAAACCCAAGGCGAAGTGGTGGTAGAAGCGATCGCAGGCAATTGGCCTTCCGTGTTGGGTGTAAAAGCGCCAAAAGACTGCTTTCCACCAGAATACGTCCCAAGTTATAAAAACGGGCGTGTAGGAACCATAGAAGATACAGCCAATGCCAATATAGCCGCGTGTCATTCAGAGTTTTTGCAAAGCATTCAAGTGCAAGCCGACCTGATCGTACCGATCAAGCGGGGCGAGGATTTGTGGGGATTGTTAATTGCCCACTCTTGTCGCGCTCCCAGAGTATGGACCGCAGCGGAAATCGAAGTACTGCAACAACTGGCAGATCAGGCAGCAATCGCGATTTTGCAAGCCGAACTTTACGAACAAAGCCGCGACTTGGCATTAAAAGAGCAGGCGAAAGCACAACAGCTAGAAGCCGCCCTAGATGAGCTACAACATACCCAATCGCAACTGATTCAAACCGAAAAAATGTCTTCCTTGGGACAACTCGTCGCTGGCGTCGCCCACGAAATCAACAACCCGGTTAATTTTATTTTCGGTAACATCAACTATGCCAGCGAATATACCCAAGACTTGCTAGATTTGCTGCACCTGTACCAAAAGTACTACCCGGAACCCCACCCGGAGATTTGCGATCGCATCGAAGAAATCGAGCTGGACTTTCTCGAAGAAGACTTAATTAAACTGCTCGCTTCGATGAAAGTAGGAACCGACCGCATCCGCCAACTCGTATTATCTTTGCGTAATTTCTCCCGTCTCGATGAGTCGGAAAGAAAGCCGGTCGATATCCACGAAGGAATAGAAAGCACCCTGTTAATTTTGCAACACCGACTCAAACCCAAAGCAGGGCATCCGGGCATTCAAATTATCAAAGACTACGGCAACTTGCCCCCTGTCGAGTGCTACGCCAGTCAGCTCAATCAGGTATTTATGAATATCCTGAGCAATGCGATTGACGCCTTAGAACAGTCAGCTATTAGCTCCAGGAGCTATTCGGTTGAGGGTCAAAAAACTGCGACTCCCAAGATTCAAATTAGCACCGAAGTTATCGATCGCGAAAAGGTAAGAATCTGCATTGCTGACAATGGATCTGGAATGCCACCACATGTTCAAGCACGGATATTTGACCCATTTTTCACCACCAAGCCGGTGGGTCAAGGAACCGGGTTAGGACTGGCTATTAGTTACCAGATTGTGGTCGAGAAGCACAAGGGCTTACTACAGTGCCTGTCCCAACCAGGTCGGGGTACCCAATTCCAAATCGAAATTCCCCTACGAGCGTCAGTGTTAGCCTCTACAGGGAATAGGCAGAGTGCAGGTGAGCAGGTGAGCGGGTGAGCTTCAGGTGATGGGGAGCTTCAGGTGAATGTACATTCCAATTCCCCTCTGCACCTGGAGCCCCTCTGCACCTGGAGCCCTTATTTCTTAGGTGCTGAAAGCTGACGCTTCCATTGCTCAATCGCGGCTTTGGCTTTTGGATATGCCGGTGTGTTGTTGGGCACTAGAGACGCGGTTTCAATCGCTTGATTGATAAATCCTTCGGATGCCCTAGACTGAGCCAGGTTCAAAATACTTTGACTCCATTGGTTCGTCAATTGCTTCGCTTCGGCAGATCCTGGTTCTCCGGCGGGAATTTGGCGCACCAGGTCGATCGCTTGGTTGTAAGAAGAAGCTTGTCCGGGTTGAACTAATTTTTTAGCGGCTTGCAGGGTATTTCGGTTCGTTTGCTGCTTCTTGGCTGCGCCGCGCCAGAGGGCAATTAACTTTTGAGCTTCCTCGTGAATTGGCTGATCTTTGGGCACCAAACTCGCGGCGGCGATCGCTGCCTCAAAATTCCCCTTTTCGGCTCGCCCTTGGGCTGTCTCAAAAATCACTTGACTCCAGCGAGCGATCGCTTGTTGCGCTTCGTCGTACAGGGGTTCCCCCGGTTTGATTTGGCTCGCTAACCCGATGGCGCGACTAAACTGAGCCACCTGATTAGATTGCAGCAAGGTTGTCGCCTGTTTCAGGCGAGCTTGATTGCGCTGTTCCGGCGAGCCTGGGTCTGATAAAGTCGGTACCGTTCCCCGATTCGAACCCGCACCTTGGCGAGCCGCTTCCCTACCCCGTCCAAAAATACTCACTAATACCAGCAACAACAGCAGTACGCCACCCGTCCACAGCAGCAGTCGTTGCCAGAACGACCCTTCCCTTGCTGTTGCCACATTTCCTGCTGGGGCGGGCGTCGGTTGACCCGATGCCGGGGCAACTGCTGGCGGGGCTTCTGCAAACCCTGGCTCAGATCGGTTTAAAGCCTCCTCGAAGGGGTTCTGAGCGCCTGAAGCGCCTGGGATGGTGGAAACGTTTTGCATGTGTTGCTTCACCGCTGCCAGGGAGGGGCTGATGGTTGCAGCAATCACGCCTCCCTCCTGTGCTTGGTGCTGGTTTCCTGCCGAGTTTGCATTTACTGCTTGCCCGTTATATGGTATAATTCCCCTATCCATATTTTCTGGAGGCTGCACCACAATCGCCGGGTCTTGACGAGGCAACGAGTACTGTTCGCTTAAAGCAGGCAAGCGTCCTCGCAAACTCTCGCTTAGGTCTGCCAGGGTTGTACCGGCGCCGGTTCGCAGGGCTTCAATTAGCGACTGGGCAAACAAACCGTGATGCAGATCCGCAGCTTCTCCGGCGCTTTGGTTGGGTTGGCAAGAAAGCAGCGTGGGAATTTGCATATCCCGTGCCAATTCGAGGGTTTGAGTACCCGTTCCCACACCAACGCTCGTGAATGGAGGATGCTTGATATCGAGCAAAACCAACGGCATGACGGCGGGGTTGGTTTTGAGCCCCTCAAACAGCGAGCGCACGGCTATGCCGGTGTTGGCAATGTTCGCCGCGTTACCATCAATCGGCATCAGGTAGTCTTGTCCTTCCCAAGTGACGCCATAGCCGCTAAAAAAGCACCAAACCACATCTCCGGCACCGAGGGGCGACCCCGAGCCTTGCCCATCTTTGCACAACCAGTCAATCCATTTTTGTAAATTTGCTTTACTGGGATAGGTTGACTGACCCTCCACAAACGGCGAGGTGTCGGTCAACAGCAGACAGCGATCTGGCATAAAGCCTGTTTTGCCTACGAGATAATTCCACAGCGCCTGTGCGTCTGCTTGGGCGAAATTTAAAGGCTGGAAGTGTTGATATTGATTAATACCAATTGCCAGCAGCCAGTGATTGCTCATCCGAAATAACCCCCTGTCGATGGTGCCAATTGATTGATATAAGAAGCTAGCAGGAATTTAGGAGTATAGTAATGCGAATTGGGTCTTATGGTTTAGCGGCTTGGCTGGGATTGGGCGGTAGCATATGCTTGGTGAGCGATGGGATCGCGCCAAAGATTGCACAAGCTTATACCTCTCGCGTCAACGTTATTTTGGAACGCCAGCCAAATGAATCATACGACACTTTGGTACGCCGCGCCGAAGCCGTTGCCAGGGCGGCTGCTCAGCGCAGCTTCGACAACGACATTTTGGCGACGGCAGCGGAAATTATCATTACAGGTCAGCATATCGGTTTATCAGCGCCAATTTTAACTTTGACCGTCAGTCGCGAAAACTGGAGGAGTCGTCCCGATGCGCGACGCTGGTCTACTTATTATCCCAACTCGAAGCAACTCTTGAGAATAGATGACCCCGTCGTTGCGGCTACTCCTGCTCAAGGTAGGCAAAGACCCGAACCAACTTTAGGCACGGGGGTGATTCAATCCACTTTGAGGTGGTCTACAACCGACGACCTGGACTTAGAAATTATCGATCCCAGCGGTCAGCGAGTGTTCTTCCAGAACAAGCAGGTAGCATCGGGCGGTCAACTCGACGTGGATAGCAATGCAAACTGCCAGGATACCATCACCAATCCGGTCGAGAATATCTTTTGGCCTCCCTCCGGCGCGCCTCCGGGTAATTACGTAGTCAAGGTGAATCTTTACCAACGCTGCGCCACAAGGTCGGGTGCGATTCCTTTTAGGTTGAGGTTGCTGGTGGAAGGGAGAGAACAGAATATCACGGAAAATGTGGATGATAGCAAGAAAACCTTTGAAATCCCCTTCACCCTGGGTAGGGGAGCAACTCCCGCACAACCCGCCTCACCCGGTAATGCCGCGCCTGCTGCCCCTGCTGCCCCTGCTGCCCCTGCAAATCCTAGCTCAATGCAGCCTTCAACCAATACCAGACCAATTAATCGCGCCAGGGTTGTCCAGCAGCGGATAAATAACCGTTCCGGGACTCGCTAGATCGGACGCGCAACATTTCCCAAGATCGGTCTACAGGCTGGGAGCGTCTACGCCATAATGCAGATTAGAGTCACATAGCCCAGAGCTACGGTAAAGAAAGAGGACAACCAACCCGCGATTTACTGGCGCGTTGAAGGCAAGAATTATGTGGCAGTCTAAATATTTGGCGCTCGCTCCGTTAAGTTTAGCGGCTTTACTAGGATTGGGAGGCAGTGTCTGGCTGGCTAATGGTGCGAAAGCACAGCCAGTTTCCCAAGCCGATACCGCTCGCGTTAACCTTTTCCTTAACCGGCAACCCAATGAAAGCTACGATACCTTTATCCGCAGAGCCGAGGCAGTCGTAACAGATGCCGCTATTCGTACCTTTAACCAAAACCCTTCTAGCAGAGCGGTTGCAGTTACCGTTGTCGGGCAAAATGAAGGTTCTGCTGCACCGATTCTCTCTTTAGAAGTCAATCGTCAAGACTGGGCGCGCAATCCCAGTCCCCAACGCTGGGCAACCTATTTTAAGAGTGCCAGATCTCTTTTAAGGCTTGATAACACCGCCGCGAATACCCCCAATGTTGCACCCACTACGGCAACACCCCTTGGAACTCCCGGACAAGCGATTCCTAATGGCACCGCCGTACCGGGAAATGGACTCGGACAAGCACAAGTTATACCTAGTGGGGCTATAGTGCCAGCGGGGCTTGTGTTAGGACAACAACAAGTGCTACCCAATGGCACCATCGTTGTACCTACGATTGTGCCGGGACAAGTGCTACCCAATGGCACCGTCGTTGTACCCGGAACTGTGCCGGGACAATTGGCTCCCAATGGCACAACAGGTACTTCCGGCACCCCCGGAACGACTAATTTCGGCAATACCGGCACCCCCGGAACGACTAATTTCAACGGTACTACCGGCACGCCCGGAACCACGAATTTCGGCAATACCGGCACGCCCGGAACCACGAATTTCGGCAATACCGGCACGCCCGGAACCACGAATTTCAACGGTACAACTGGCACCACGGGCACCACGAATTTCAACGGTACAACTGGCACCACGGGCACCGGGAATTTCAACGGTACAAACGGCACCACGGGCACCGGGAATTTTAACGGTACAACTGGCACGCCCGGAACGGGGAATTTCAACGGTACGAATGGTTCTACCGGCAATGGGGGCATTCGCCGCAATTTCTAAAATTCCGTACCAAGGAAGTTGAAAATGTTTTCTTCCCCAATATCGGGTAGTGGCGATGGGGTAACGGGAAACCTCAGCGCCCACTACCCGATCCAACTTTGACAGGACTTAGGCTTGGGCGACCTAGAAACTTTACGCAGAAACCCGGTTTCTTTGCTTAAGTCCTGTTTGAGCCATGTGGGGAGTCCAAGCATTGAGCTAAAATAGAAAGGTTGTCCAATTTTCCAAGATCGTCATGGCGGTTCCTAAGAAGAAAACATCTAAATCCAAACGGGATAAGCGCAGAGCTACCTGGAGGCATAAGGCAGCAATTCAAGCACAGAAAGCTCTGAGCTTGGGCAAGTCGATTTTGACTGGGCGGTCTAAGTTCGTGTATCCGTCTAAGGAAGAAGAAGACGAGTCTGAAGAATCTTAGATGTGGGGCGCTTCGGTTTGACCAACCCGGTTAATTTTTCCGTTCGCTGCCCGATAGCTGATTCTGTTACAAAATGTAACAATGGATGCTGAGATGACCAAAAATAATGGGATACAAGCCCCGCCCTTTAACGTAGTGTAGGGCGGCTTTTTATTTAATCTTGATGCGTGAATAAAGTTGTGTTTGTTTATTCACTATGATATAATAACTTGATGATAACAGTAAACTACGAGTACAAACTTAAACCGAACGCGCAACAGATAGAGACTTTTGAATCGTGGCTTAATGTCTGTAAAAAAGTATACCTACAATTTAGCCCTGCGAGAACGTAAGGATTGGGTCAATTATCGTAAGGGATCTGTTAATTCATGTAGTCTAGTTTGTGAATACATTATCCCGGCGGATGCTCCCAGACCAACTTACGCTTCTCAGTGTAAAGCCTTAACATCAGCTAAAAAGATGTATCCCGAACTCCAGTTGCCACATATTCATGTTTTGCAGCAGACCCTAAGACAATTGGAAGC
>NZ_JBHFNP010000158.1:0-7109 GCF_041929235.1 Microseira sp. BLCC-F43 | reverse complement strand
TCACCACCGCCGTGTTGCGCAGGTTGCCCGCATCGGCGTCGGCCTGGGTCACCGTGTACGTACCCACCAGCTGGCAGGTCGCACCCGGCGCCACATTCGGGCAGGTGATGCTGTTCGGGGTGATCAGCGCATCGCTCACCACCACGCCAGTCAGGGTCGTGTTGCCCGTATTGGTCATCGTGACCGTGTAGGTCAGCACGTCGCCCACCGCGACCGCACCATCGGTGCTGTCATCGGTGACCAGCTTCCCGAGCGATTGAGCTGGTGAAAAATCCTGAATAACTACTTCTGCGGTAGTTACTCCCCCGAGAATGTAACCGGTATTACTTCCAACTGTTACGGATACAGATTCATCGACTTCAACGACAGCATCTTCAACACTCGGGAATGAGACTGTCGCGAAGCTTTCACCTGATTCAATTACTACGAAATTCGGGAACCCAAGATAGTCGATACCACTGCTAGCGGTACCTGCATAAGTAAGAGGGACGACGATATCCTGAGTTGACACTCCACCAGTCAATACAACAGTGAACACAACATCATCGCCCTCCTTAACAGATGCGCCTGCACGAACTTCAACCACCAAAGGAGCGACAACGCTAGTTACATAACTCTCGTTGTCGACAGGATCAAAGTCAGGCGATCCATCAACAGGCATCACACGAACCAGCTTTGTTACTGAATTCTGAGACTCTGCATCAGCAACAAAAAAAAGCGCTGAAACTAATACAAAAACAAAAGAGAATTTGCACGCGGACTCAACAAGCAAACGGAACATGACGACTCCACGACCAGAACGCTCTTGAACCCAAGCGTGACTTTCTAGACAACGATTAAAAGCACCTCCCCCCCTACTCGGGCTACAAAAAAAGCCGACTTAGCTACTACTACGAACTCGTAAGCGAGCGCCAGAACTTGACCGCCTGAAGCCTAGTCCAAATCAATCTAAAACCTAGACGCCCCCCCTGCTTTCAGAAGCGGGTATCTTTAGAGTGAAAGTTCCATCACCCCCGCGATCCCAGGCCGTCATTCGGTAGAGATGCCGTCTTCTTTGATACCTGCAGGTTCCTCGGGGCCGGTGATTCTCGGCCCACCACCGTCTTAGCTCGCGGATCTCATCTTCCAACACGCGCGCCCGCTTGAGCTCCGATGGCCCCATACAGCCGCTTCATCCGCCAAACCGAGAACGTGACTTCTGCAGTGCTCGTCTTGTGGCAGATCTCACCCACCGCAATGCCTAGCTCGACCTGCTTGAACGCGTAGGCGATCTGCTCCTCGGCAAACCGGGCCCTCTTTGCCGTTTGACTCCTCGTGGCCCGGTCGAGGCGAAGTCTTTACTTCACGGTGTCCGGCCATCCAAGCGTTACTCAACCCGACACTGAACGTTCAGACATACGAGAGACATCGCTGTGAACAAGCGCATGAAAAGTCGTGAGTCTCGATCCTGCAGACTCACGACCACACAGAAGTGCCTATCCCCCCAAAAATCCCGAGCGTTCTGAGCTAGGAAATCAAAATGTCAATCTACCTCAAGGAGATCCGCTAGCCGTGACTACGCAAACCAAATTGAGCACGATCGATGCGCCCGATGGAATACTTGGAACAACAAGTCCGGAGGTCTGCAACTCCTCTGCCGTCAAAGAGTTTGGACACACAGCGCCATTAATAGCACTACAAGAAACTGTAGAGGGCGCGATGCCGCAGTCAATGCCTGGCTGGGGAGGACTTGTAACCACTGCGCCGTTAGAATCTGCGGGACCGTTGTTTTCAACAAACACCGAGTAGCGAGCCAACCCGCCGGAGGTGAAGAGATCAGGCTCAGCATCTATAGATATCGCAAGATTTGTTTCAAGGGGTATGAGCATACCGTTTACCTCAACGTCGACCACGCCATTGACGGGAATGACCACAGGATCGGGAACCGAGGATTCCTGCCAAACATAGCCTCTTGGTGGGGCGGACCTGCCAACTTCAACTACACCACAACTATCTTCTGCTCGCAGCTCACCGAGCTCCACCTGCATCGCTTGTGGGAAACCCGAAAGGACAACAGAGGAAGTTTTTCTCTCGGGACCACAAACCACATCAAACGTGAAGTCAAACGGACCAAAGTCGGTTGGCTCAGGAATGCCGATGGGCCGAGCAAGTACTTTTTTGACTCTCAATCTGCCATTCGTCTTCCTTTCCAAAAAATCAAAGCCAAGCCCAACAGAGCCAGCCGTGACCACAATGCCCGCTATCAACCTACCTGAAGCATTGCCAGTTAGGACGCCATCGAAACTACCGGCCTTTGAGCCGATGTTAGTCCAGTTTACATCTGGGGTCACAATAACATCCCAAGTGCCGCTAACTACACCCGGAAAACCAGATGCACCGTCCACAAGTGCCCCAGGAGAGAACCGAAAAAATCCATTAGTATCCGTAAGCGCTTCATGGCTCTGTCCCAAAACGCAGTTCGGGCTAGCAGTACAGACAATACGAACATTGACGTTTGGAATTCCCGGCTCGTTCTCCTCGGCGAAACTGTCTCCATCAACATCTTCAAAAACGCGACCAACGATTGATGCCCCGGGACGCCCTCCAACAGTGACTAAGCCAGCGTTTACAAGAATGACACCATTTGGTTCGTTAACGCGGCCATAAACATTATTTACGAGACGGGATTCTCTATCGAGACTCGAACGGACCTTTAGGGTTATCGTTGCAGTTCCGCCATAGCCAGCGTTCAGTCCTTGCGCACTAGTGAACCGAAGGGCAGTTACATTGTCTGGAAATGGACCTGACGAGTAAGGAATCCAACTGACACCCGAAGGTGCATCCTCGCTACCGGACGTCATGACCGTAGCCAACACGGACGATGCGGATGACGTTGTGTACTCTACAGACATGAGCCCCTGCGCGAATGAATTCATCGCTGCAGTTACAGACTGTACTTGAATCTGACTTACGCCAGTAGTTCCCCTACCGTCGCCACTGTACGGGAGAACATCGACGAATCTGATCCGTCCACGATTCTCGCTAGTAGTGTTGCCAAAGCTAATGGTATAAGTGAATGGCTCACCGCTAGTAACTCTTATCATCGATTCTCCAGGCACCGATGTGTCATTGAAACCGCCAGAGGTGATCGATTTGCTGACCTCAAAAGTCGAAACCCCATTCACTGTGATACTTCTTCCCTCCGTCCGGTCTGTGCTCGAGTTGCTGCTTCGAACTGCACCTGTGTAGTCGTTTGCGGCACTAATCAAGCTAGTGAAAGCATGCACCGTTGCGTTGGGGGTGATCCGCGATGACCGCACCTGAAATGATATGGGAGCATAGGTGGTCACATGTCCAGAATGGCCGGTGGAAGCAGATCCGCCTCTGGCCATTAGGTTTCCAAGAGTTATGGTTACGCGCGCAGGAAGGCCATCGTCCGCGGTACCCGGCAATCCATCCGCGCCTAGATTGGCTGGCCGCACTGTATATGTCGCACCGGAGGGCAAACTTGGGGCGATAGACTCATCGATGGGCTCAAAGTACGTATTTGGAAAATCCACTACCACCTGTACCTGTTCCGCAATCGCGTCGAACCCGGATGCTGCTGCACCTACTGTTCTAGGTATAACAGTCAGTGGGAAAACCTGCCCCGGCGCGATGCTCAAAGGTACATCAGTGAGGCTATGCCGAACTAAAGCGCTAACAGCTTGAACGCTTCCACCCCTATCTCGAGCAATGGTTGGCGTAGCGGGCGTGAAGGTAGAGAACCGGACCGCAGGCTCGACATTGTTATAGCTTTGCCTGAACCAAGGTAGTTGCGCCTGCAGCTGATCAGGCACGGCCTTAGCTAGCGACAAAGCACTCGTGCTTCTACGCTTGGGTATACTCAGTCCCATCACCCAGCCTGGTCGCAGGCCCACCGATGTGTCTTCACTGTCCAAAGGGGCGTCGATTCTGTATCGAAATCGCACACTGGTGATCGCATTACTAGATATTGCATCCCACGCCGAAACCCACCCCGCTGCACCATCTCCGGCGAGGCCACAGCTTGCACTTCGACGAGCCGCATCGTCTGCGTACGCCTGCGCAGAGTACTCCACGATGTAATCCGTGCTACTGACCTCCGCCCAGCCGAGTGAATCAGGATTAAGAAAGCCACTCGCCGTGCTTGGACTGGTTCGGAGTACAGCTCTACCCGTAATCTCCATTAGCATCGGGTCCCACGTTATGCATCCACCGAACATATGAAAACTTTCGGGACTAGCGGGATCGTTCCTGAACCCAGAAAGCGTTACAAAATTCTGATTGGGCAGAATTTTCTCGTCATTTGCCGTCTCGCCGTTGTTATCTGCATAAATGAGCGAAGAACTAGTTGATACCGCGCCCGAGTTCAAACTTATGAACCGCGTCGGCGCAGTTCTATCAATAGCTATGCGAATACAAGCCGGAACTGTATCCAAGAAAGACCCTGTCTCCATGCAGTCATAATCCGGCGCATGCACTGTCGCATTCGGGTCAATGTTCAAACCACCCGAAAGGCCTCTTGGCTGGTCCCAAGTAGTACGTGTTTTCAAGTAACTTAGCGTAGAGGGAGGAAAGTTTGGGCTTTCCGGCACCCAAATCGTTAGCGCAGTTGATGCTAAATCCTTGAATCCTGTAGCCGATGTATCTACCGAAAGAAAGTCTTGTCTTGCGTCCTGCATCACGACCAAAATGTCACTGCCAGCGCCACCGGGTTGCGTGCATGTGCGCGTTCCGCCGCCACTAGCTGCTGAACACGAGCCGAGCATTACCGCACCCTGCTGCACCTTGATCCTAAATTGGACAGGACCGGCAATACCATCTTGACCCTTAAAAAGAGTCTGAGATCCAGAGCTAAGGTTCGAGCCAAACCTTACAAGCTGTTCAAATGAGCGGCCCCATTGTCCATTGTTCTGGACACGGCCCAACCTCTGACTGTAAAGCACGAAAGTAGCCTTGGCATCACCTGCAGACACAATCAGATCCGGCGAACTAGTCGATGTGGCGCCGGATCTAGCGCTTAGACGAACCTGCGTACCATTTGCTAAAGCGCCCACAAATGCTTTCACGTTGAAAGCCTGCGTTCCGACAACTGGCGCAATGTTGCATGTCAGCACGCGACGATCCGAGCTCAGCGTCCCTCCTCCAGTTCCATTACACACTGTTGAAGCAGTGGCCGTCGATTCGAAGACCATGCCAACTGGGAGCGTAAGAACTAGGGAACTTGAAGCTGTGCTTACTGCATTGTATTGAACGGAATAAGTGACTTCGTCGTTAGTCCTGACAATTCCATTACTAGAACTTGTGTCACCCCCAGGAACTTGTGTTGCGGAGAAGGGCGCTGCGCCGTCGCTTACGATAGAAACGCGAGTGGGGCTTATCTGGGCCACAGAAACCTGCGATGCAAACAACAACGAGCCTGCGACAACCATCAGCAGCTTGCGCGCAACCGAATAAAGCGGCGATGAATAGTCAGTGCGTGCAATCACCTGAAACGCTTTAGAAGTTCTATAGCGTGTGTGACTGAGATATAACTGGCCCGATCGCCTTGAAGCAACGTTGGTGTTCATAGTGTCTGTCTCGTATCCAGTCAAAGACTCACAGAAGAAGAAACGTAATGAACGCCCTTAACCCTACCCATGCTGGCAACTTGGATGCCGCAAAGGCGTAAATCGGCTCAAGTGCAAGAGAACTCGAAGATTGACAGTCAACTGGTGCCCTCCTGATAGCAGACTGTTCTTGGCCACTCGACCACATGCAGCCCTCTTCTTGAAGACTGGGTAGGGTATGACCTCTCCAGAGCGTTAGCTGATTGAGGGTTAGCTAACTCAGCAATCTTGTACTGAGGACTATGAAATGCGTGCTGCCGCGAGTGGCGTAGACCTTTGTGTCGACGCGATGTTTACAAGCGATGATGAAAAGCAGATACAGAATCGCAAAATTATTCAGTCATGCATTTCTGCGAAGTGGGCACTTCGCCATACGAAATTTGTCGATTCTGACGACAATTATTCGATGTATGAAGATATTGCATTCACTCTCATTGGGCACGATTGGCGAAGAGTCATTGACCATGCCCTACGCGTAGCCGCACCAGTCGCACTGGGAATCTGTGCACACCAAACGCGATCAATCACCGGACGTGTATTTGTCTCGGCGGCAGACTATACGCTGATCTTCCTCGCGGTCTTCCTGCTCTGGTATGAATTTGTTTCTTCCATTGACGAGCAGCGGCAGAGATCTAGGTCTAGCTCGATAATTTCGAATAGGAAGTAATCAGGAGGTTTTTATCTGCATATTATTTTTTATAATTTATCCATCATTTATGTCATCAAGCAACTTGATCGCGCGCTAGTGAACTACGATTAGGCAAATAGTTGCCATAATCGCATTATAAAAACTTGCTCTAATTCATCTCTCAGGAAAGCCCATGGCGAATGTTATGGATGTACACAGCGAGATCACGAGATCGAGGAAACTAGAGCGCTCTCGCAGCGTGAGCAAAGGATTAGGTAGAGTAGAAAGCTCACCTTATAGGCAAGTCTACGTACCTAAACTATCGGACGCTGAGTGGATGCATACTCTTGGGTTTTTGCCAGGGCGAGTAGGTGCCAGGGCGAGAAACGGTGGAGATGCCCGAAATTTCCTAGATAGCGTTCTCTGGGTAGCGCAAACTCGTGCGCTCTGGTCAGACTTGCCGCAAGAGTTCGGACCACCTCATCGTATGTACGTCCGATTCATTCGTTGGAGTGTCGACGGCACATGGTTCTTCGTTCTGTCCAGCTTTAGTCCTCGCGACGAGAGACATGTCAGGCTTTTTGAGCTCGTTGAGGGTTACCTTTCTCGCAAAAGGAGGTAAGCGTTCAACTTCACATGAAATCGCAGTCCCATGACACGGGACTGCTGAACGTTAGTTATTTCTGTATATTCTATAAGGGCGGCGCAGTTGTGGAGTTACCCGCATTTGGTGTGGACCGGCCAGAGTTCTGTAGACACTCAGTCGCCGCTCTGCGCGTAGCGCCTTTCAAACTCTACCGATGACACGCCGCCAGCGGAACCATGCCGGCGGATCGGGTTGTAGAACATCTCGATGTAGTCGAACACGTCCG